>JAEZAR010000146.1 GCA_023430425.1 Actinomycetes bacterium
GCGGGGTACCCACCAGGCCGACGGCGCGCGACGCGACGGGCCGGCTCAGGCGTCCCTCCGACGCACGAGCACGGTCGCCGCCGCCAGGAGCGCTGCCGCCCAGGCGAGCAGGACGGCGTAGCCGAGCCAGGGCGCCAGGTGCGCGCCCGTGGTGGCCGCGTCGACCGCGGCCAGCGTCTCGGCGTCGAACAGCACCCGGCGACCCGCCGTGGAGGGCAGGAACGGGGCGACCACCTCGATCGCGCGGAGCGGGATGAGCACGAGCACGTTCTCCACCACCAGCAGGAGCGCGATGACCGCGGTCAGCGCCCCGGCGCTGTGGCGCACCAGGGCGCCGACGCCGAACGCGAAGAGGGCGATCGCCGTCAGGTACAGCGGCAGCCCGGCGGTCATCCGCAGGGTGAGGGGGTCGGAGAGGTCGAGCGTGGCGTCCAGCTCGGCGTGGAACGGCATCGTCGCGAGGTAGGACAGCGCCATCGCGGCGACGCTCACGACGAGCGTCACGACGGCGAGCACGAGGGCCTTCGCGGCGAGCACGGGGGCCCGTCGCGGCACCGCCGTGAAGGTGGACCGGACCATGCCCGTCGAGTACTCGCCCGTGATCGTCAGGATCCCCAGCACGGCGACGGCGAGCTGGCCGAGCTGGTAGCCGGCGCTCAGGAGCTGGGCGGTGTTCATCGGCCCGGTGCCGCCGTCGACGGCCTCGGTGGTCGTGCCCCAGGCGGCCAGCACGGCGATGCCGACCATGAGGACCACTGCCGCGACGAGCGTCCAGATGCTCGAGCGCACCGTGCGGAACTTGACCCACTCGGCGGCGACGGCCCGCGCGAACGTCACGCGGCCGGGCGGCGCGGTCGGGCCCGCGGGGCGGGTCGGGGAGGCCAGGGAGGTCGGGGTCACGGTCGTCGCGGTCATCGCAGTGCGCCTTCGGTCGTGGGCGCCGGGGCGCCCGTCGTGGTGGGGTGGGCGTCGCCGCCCGAGTGGTACTCGACGGCGTCGGCCGTGAGCTGCATGTAGGCGTCCTCGAGCGAGCCGTGCAGCGGCGTGAGCTCGTGCAGCACCACGCCGAGGCGGGCGGCGGTCTCGCCGATCGCGGCGGGCGTGCTGCCGCCGATCTCGAAGAGCCCGGCCTCAATCGAGATCACCTCGACGCCCGGGCCGCGGACCGCCTCGACGAGGGTCGGGCCGTGCGGGGTGCGCACGCGGACCGTCGTCCCGCTCGCGCGGGCCACGATCTCCGCCACCGGGGCGTCCGCGATCACGCGGCCGCGCCCGACGACGATGACGTGGTCGGCCGCCTGCGCCATCTCGCTCATCAGGTGGGAGGACAGGAACACCGTGCGTCCCTCGCCGGCGAGCTGGCGCACGAGGGTGCGCACCCACAGGACGCCCTCGGGGTCCAGGCCGTTGACGGGCTCGTCGAGGATCAGCGTCCCCGGGTCGCCCAGCAGCGCGGCGGCGATGCCGAGGCGCTGGCCCATCCCGAGGGAGAAGGCGCCGACGCGGCGGTCGGCGACCGGTCCGAGCCCGGTGAGCTCGATGACCTCCTCGACCCGGCGCCGACCCAGCCCGTGCGTGGTGGCCATCGCGAGCAGGTGGTTGCGGGCGGTGCGGCCGCGGTGGACGGCCTTGGCGTCCAGCAGCGTGCCGACCTCGTGCAGCGGGGCGCCGTGCTCGGCGTACCGCGTGCCGTTGACGGTCACGGTGCCGCGCGTCGGCCGGTCCAGGCCGACGATCATGCGCATCGTTGTCGACTTCCCGGCCCCGTTCGGGCCCAGGAAGCCGGTGACCTTTCCGGGCTGCACGGTGAACGTCACGTCGTCGACGGCCGTCGTGCTGCCGTACCGCTTGGTCAGGCTGGTTGCCTCGATCATGGTCTCTCCTCGTCGTGGTGACGGGATCGACGCTAGGGACGGGGCGTGACGGCCGGGACGCCCGCACGACCGATCTTCGTGCGGCGTCCGCGTACGCCGTGAGGATGACGAGGTCATCCTCACGGCGGCGGGGCCACCGCCCCGCGCGGATCGCTAGGCCGTGGGCAGCGGGCAGGCGACGCCCGTGGAGTGCACCGGGCAGTAGCCGTGCGGCACCTTGTGCAGGTACTGCTGGTGGTAGGCCTCGGCGTAGTAGAACTCGCCGGCGCCGCCGGGGCCGGGGATGCCCCCGGCCGGCCGGATCTCCGTGGTGACGGCTCCGTAGCCGGCCCGGCGCAGCTCGCCGGCGTACAGGTCGCGCGTGGCGTGTGCGGCGACCTCCTGCTCCGGCGTCGTCCAGTAGACCGCCGAGCGGTACTGCGTCCCGACGTCGTTGCCCTGGCGGTAGCCCTGCGTGGGGTCGTGCAGCATCCAGAACCGGCGGAGCAGCTCGGCGTGGGGGAGGGCCTGCGGGTCGTACGCGACGAGGACGGTCTCCGCGTGCCCCGTCAGGCCGGTGCAGACCTCCTCGTACGTGGGGAACGGGGTGTACCCGCCCTGGTACCCGGCGGCCGTCGCCACGACGCCCGGCGTCTGCCACATCTCCTTCTCCGCGCCCCAGAAGCAGCCGAGCGCCAGGTGCAGCACGGCGGTGCCCTCGGGCCACGGGCCTGCGAGCGGCGTGCCGAGCACGGCGTGGGTGGCCGGCACGACGAACGGGGACGCCTCCCGACCCTGCAGGGCCCGCTCGGGGGTGACCATCTGGCTGCGCAGCATCGGGTCCTCCTTCTCCGCGACCGCCCGGAGAGGGCCGCACCGGTGGCAACGCGCGTGCCCCCACCGCTGTTCCGGCGGCGGACGGCCCGAGGCTGCCCCACCGTCTAGCCTGGGCGCGTGACCGACACCTCGCACGACTGGCGCCGGGCCGGCTTCGCCACGCGGGCCATCCACGCCGGTCAGGACCCCGATCCCGCGACCGGCTCGGTGGTCCCGCCGATCCACCAGGTCTCCACCTACAAGCAGGACGGCGTCGGCGGGCTGCGCGGCGGGTACGAGTACTCGCGCTCGGGGAACCCGACGCGCGCGGCGCTGGAGGAGGCTCTCGCCGCCGTCGAGGGGGGCGCCCGGGGGCTCGCCTTCGCGTCCGGTCTGGCGGCGGAGGACGCCGTGCTGCGGGCGACCCTGCGCCCCGGGGATCACGTGGTGATCCCGGCGGACGCGTACGGCGGAACGTACCGGCTCGTCGCGCGCGTGTTCGGGCCGTGGGGGGTCGAGCACACCCCGGTCGACCAGTCTGACCTGGACGCCGTGGCGGCGGCGGTCCGGCCCGGACGCACCCGGCTGGTGTGGGTGGAGACGCCGACCAACCCCCTGCTGACGATCAGCGACGTCGCGGGGGTGGCGGCGATCGCCCGAGCGGCGGGCGCGGTCCTCGCGGTGGACAACACGTTCGCGACGCCCTACCTGCAGCGGCCCCTCGAGCTGGGGGCCGACGTCGTGGTCCACTCGACGACCAAGTACATCGGCGGCCACAGCGACGTGGTGGGCGGCGCGCTCGTCGTCGGCGAGGGGGCCCAGCTCCCGGTGGGCGTCGACGGCCCGACGGGCTCGACGTCCCTGGGGGATGCCCTCGCCTTCCACCAGAACGCGTCGGGCGCGGTCGCCGGGCCCTTCGACGCGTGGCTCACGCTGCGCGGGCTCAAGACCCTCGCCGTGCGGATGGACCGGCACTGCAGCAACGCCCTGACGGTGGCCCGGTTCCTCGCGGAGCACTCGGCGGTCCGCGAGGTGCTCTACCCCGGGCTCCCGGACCACCCCGGCCACGACCGTGCGGCGCGCCAGATGAGCGGGTTCGGCGGGATGGTCGCGTTCCGGGCGGCGAGCGCCGAGGCGGCCCTGCAGTGCTGCGCCCGGACGACGGTGTTCACCCTCGCGGAGTCGCTCGGCGGGGTCGAGTCGCTCATCGAGCACCCCGCCCGCATGACGCACGCCTCCGTCGCAGGGTCGGCGCTCGAGGTGCCCGACGACCTCGTCCGGCTCTCGGTCGGCATCGAGGACGTCGCCGACCTCGTCGCCGACCTCGCCCAGGCGCTCGCATGAACGCGGACCGGCCCGCCGACGGGCCCGAGGTCCGGGTTGGTGCCGCGGACGGGCGCCCGGCCGGGGAGGCTCTTCCCGACCCCGCGCGGGGCGCCGAGGCCGCGGACGTCGTCGCCGCGGTGCCGTTCACGATGCGGGTCGCCGCCGCCTGGTCGTGGCGCGTGCTGGCCGTCCTGGCCGTGCTGGCCGTCGTCGTCGGCCTCATGGCGGTCTCGAAGGTGATCTGGGTGCCCGTCATGGTGGCGCTGCTCCTGACGGTCCTGCTCACGCCCCTGGTCGAGCTGCTCCAGCGCCGGCTGAGGTTCCGTCGCGGGCTCGCCTCGGGGACGGCCGTCGTGGTGCTGCTCCTCGTCGTCGGGGGGCTGCTCACGCTCGCCGGACGCGAGGTCGTGCGCGGGATCGCGGACCTGTGGGAGCAGGCGCAGGCGGGGCTGGACGAGCTCACCGTGTGGCTCTCGGACGGCCCCCTCGGGCTGGATGCCGAGACGATCGACGGCTACGTCGAGCGGCTGCAGTCGACGCTCGCCGAGAACGGTCAGGCCATCGCGTCCGGGGCGCTGTCGGCGACCACGACGGCGGTCGACGTCCTCGTCGGTGCGGTCGTGGCCCTGTTCTGCCTGATCTTCTTCCTCAAGGACGGGGGGATGATCTGGGCCTGGCTGCTGCGGCTCCTGCCGCGGCCCGCCCGCGAACCCCTGTTCGAGGCGTCGCGCCGCGGGTGGCTGACGCTGGCCGCGTACACCAAGACCCAGATCCTCATCGCGTTCGTGGACGCGGTCGGGATCGGCATCGGCGCATGGCTGCTCGGCCTGCCGCTCGCCATCCCCCTCGGGATCCTCGTCTTCCTGGGCGCCTTCATCCCGCTCGTCGGCGCCATCCTCACCGGCGCGATCGCCGTGCTCGTCGCGCTGGTGGACCAGGGCCCGACGACGGCGCTGTGGATGCTCGTCGTCGTCATCGCCGTGCAGCAGATCGAGGGGAACGTGCTCGAGCCGCTGCTCATGGGCCACGCGGTCTCGCTGCACCCGGTCGCCGTGCTGCTCGTCGTGACCGCCGGGTCGCTGGCGACCGGCATCGTGGGCGCCCTGCTCGCCGTGCCGATCGCCGCGACCCTCAACACGGTGATCCTCTACCTGCGCGGGCGCGACAAGTTCCCGCGCCTGGGCCGCGCTCCCGACGAGCTCCACGCCCGGCTCCGCGCGCTCGACGGCCCGGCCGAGACCCCGCCGGTCGTGCGCGGGGACGACGGCGCATGAGCGTCGTCGGGCCGGCCGACGTCGCCGCGGCGGCTGCCGAGCTGGGGGGCGTGGTCCACCGCACGCCCGTCCTCGGGTCCCGGGCCCTCAGCGCACGCCTCGGCGGACAGGTCGCGTTCAAGTGCGAGAACCTGCAGCGCGCGGGCTCGTTCAAGATCCGGGGCGCGTACGTGCGGATGTCCCGGCTCACGCGCGAGGAGCAGGACCGCGGCGTCGTGGCCGCGAGCGCGGGCAACCACGCGCAGGGCGTGGCGCTGGCCGCCAGCCTCCTCGGGGTCCGCGCGACGGTGTTCATGCCCGAGGGTGCCGCCCTGCCCAAGGTGGCCGCGACCGCCGACTACGGTGCGCACGTGCGACTCGTGGGCGCGACGCTCGACGAGGCGCTGGTCGCCGCGGCGGCCTTCGCGGACGAGACCGGCGCCGTGATGATCCACCCGTTCGACCACCGCGACGTCGTGGCCGGGCAGGGGACGGTGGGGCTCGAGGTCCTCGCGCAGGTGCCCGACGTCCGCACGATCGTGGTCCCGGTCGGTGGGGGCGGACTCGTCGCCGGGGTCGCTGCCGCCGTCGCGGGCACCGGGGTCCAGGTCGTCGGGGTCCAGGCGGCCGCGGTGGCCGCGTGGCCGGGCTCGCTGGCGCAGGGGCACCCGGTGCCCACGCGCGGGCTGGCGACGATGGCGGACGGCATCGCCGTCGGCTGCCCCGGCGACGTGCCCTTCGCGGTCGTGGCCGAGCAGCACGTGCCGGTGACCACCGTGTCGGAGGAGGACCTGTCGCGGGCGCTGCTGCACGTCGCCGAGCGCTCCAAGCTCGTCGTCGAGCCGGCCGGCGCGGCGGGTGTCGCGGCGCTCCTGGCCGGGCTCGAGGTCGCCACGCCCGCCGTCGTCGTGCTGTCGGGGGGGAACATCGACCCGCTCCTGCTGCTCCGGGTGGTCCGCCACGGACTGGCGTCCGCCGGGCGCTACCTGCAGATGCGGGTGCGGCTCGCCGACCGCCCGGGCGCGCTCGCGGCCGTGCTCGGCGAGCTCGCGGCGAGCGGGGGCAACGTCATGCACGTGTCCCACGTGCGCACCGCCGTCGACCTCGCCGTCGACGAGGTCGAGATCGAGGTCCAGGTGGAGACGCGCGGCCCCGCCCACTGCGCCGACGTGGTGGCGCGGCTCCAGGACGCGGGGTACGAGGTCCGGGAGGCCTGAGCCGGTCGTCCGCGTGCGGCGGCCCGCCGCCCGCCGGTGCCGGTCGGAC
>JAEZAR010000022.1 GCA_023430425.1 Actinomycetes bacterium
GTTGCCGGTGATCGTCGACGCGTCGATCGTCAGGGTGCCCGTCCGGCTGTTGCTCACGTAGAAGATGCCGGGACCGCCCTCGGGCGCCACGTTGCCCTGGATCGTCGTGCCGCGGACGAGCACGTCCTGCCACGTCCCGTCGAAGTAGATCGCGCCGCCGTTGCCGCCGTCGCCCGACGACGCCCCCGAGCCCGTCGCGGTGTTGGCCGTGAACACGGAGTCCGCGACGACCATCGGCGCGTGCAGGCCGGACAGGCCGCCGCCGTTCGCGCCGCGGTTGCCGGTGAACGTCGCACGGACCAGCGTCGCGGGCGTCGTCATGCCCATGAGGCGCACGGCGCCCCCGCCCCAGTCGGAGTGGGAGGCGACGGTCCGGTTGTCGCGGAACACCACGTCCTCCACGACGAGCGTGCCCGCGCGCATCGCGATCGCGCCGCCACCACCTACGTCGGCAAGACCGGGGGGCGGTCCCTGCGCGTTGCCGTTCGCGAACGTCAGGTTGCGGAACGTCACGTGCGGGCGGGTCTCGTTCTGGCACGCACCGTTGAGCCAGCCGAAGCTCTGCTGGCAGGCGTTGGCGTAGTAGATCCCCCGCGCCCCACCGCCGCTGAGCGTGACGAGCCCACCGCCGTCGACGACGAGGGGCGGCACGGGGACCCCGCCCTGCCAGGCGTGCCGGCAGTCGTGGGTGTTGCAGGTGGTCAGGGTCTGGTCGACGGTGATCGTCACCGGGTCGGGCCCGCAGGCGAACGCGACGTTCCCGCCGTCGCGCACCGCCGCGGCCAGCGCGGCCGACGTGCACGACGCCGGCGTGCCCGTGCCCACGACGGTGGTCCCCGGCGGGTACGCGACCGCGGGCAGGGGCCCGACGTCGGTGAGGTACCCCACGACGTCCACCACCACGTGCGCCTGGTTCCCGACGAACTGGTCGGTGTACAGCGAGACGCGACCGCCGTCACCGACGGCCGCGACCACGAGGTTCCCGATGTCGCCGCCCGGCGCATAGTTGAGGGTGGACGCCCCGGGCGGGCCGGACCACGCGCGGCGGTAGGGGAACACGCGCAGGTTCCCGCCGCTGCTCGGCTGGACCCCGACGACCGTGAGCACCAGGGCGCCGGTGCCGGTGGGGACCGGCCCGCCCGGCGGGAGGGTGACGTCGACGCGCTGGCCGGCGACGAGGGCCGCGCGGGCACGCGTGTCGAGCAGCCTCGTCGGGGTCACCGGGACGAAGGCGGACCCGTCGGTGGTCCACCCGACGACGTCGAGCACCACCCGCACCCGGTTGGCGGGGTCGGTGTCCGACCAGTAGGACAGCGCGCCGCCCGCGGAGAGACGGACGACCGCCGCCGACGCGCGGTCCCCGCCCGGCGGGTAGTTCAGGCTCGAGGTCCCGGGCACCGCCGTGCCGGCCGCGAAGAGACGGAGGTTGCCCACCGCCCGCGAGCTGGCGACCGTCGCGTTGACCAGGACCGCGGTGGCGCCCGCCGGCACCCCGACCGCCGCGTTCCCCGTCACCTGGACCGTCCTGGTCGTCCGGGCGGGGACGTCGCTCGCGTCGAGCAGCCGCGCCGGGCTGCGCAGCTCGATCCCGGAGCCGGCCCGGGTGTACCCGACGGCGTCGAGCAGGATGCCGGCGCGCGACCCGCGGACGAGGTAGCAGACCCGGCCGCTCGCGGGCACGTCGACGAGCGCCGCGTTCGCGACGTCCTGGCCGGTCGCGAAGTTCACAGTCGAGGCCAGGGGCGCGGGCGTGGCCCCCGTGCCCGCCGTGTCGGGGTACACCACCACGTGGCCCGGACCGCCTGGCGCGACGGTCGTGACGTTGAGCGCGACGCCGTCGGCGTCGGCGGGGATCCCGGTGCTGCCGGTCACGGCGACGCAGACGGCCTGGCCCGGGGTCGCGCCGGCCCGGGCGTCGTGCACCCGCACGGGGTTGACGGGGACGTAGGCCGCCTGGTCGACCGGCACGGCCGCCGGCAGCACCACGGCGCCCCGCGCGGTGGTCAGGCCGCCGACGGCCGCGGCGGGTGGCGCCGAGCCCGCGACGGGCGGGGCGACCGCCAGGGCCGCGGCGAGGATCGTGAGGACGGACATGACGACGGCGCGGGCCCCGTGCATGCGTGCACTATCCCGGTGGGCGTCCCGCCCCGGCAAGGCCCGCCACAATGGGTCCATGACACCGACGACCACGCCCCGGGCCCGGGACCGGCGCCCGTGAGCCTCCCCGGCCCGGACGCGCTCGAGGAGGTCTACGCGGCCATCCTCGACCGTGCCCCCGAGCACGACTTCGAGCCCACCCTCGACCGCGTCCGCGAGGTGTGCGCGCTCCTCGGCGACCCCCAGCGGGCCTACCGCGTGGTGCACGTGACCGGCACCAACGGCAAGACCTCCACCGCGCGGATGGTCGAGCGGCTCGTCCGCGAGCACGGCCTGCGCACGGGGCGGTACACGAGCCCGCACCTGTCGAGCGTCACGGAGCGCATCGCCGTCGACGGCGAGCCGCTCACCCCCGAGCGGTTCGTGGAGGTGTGGCAGGACGTCGCCCCGTACGTCCACCTGGTGGACCAGCGCTCGCAGGCCGCCGGCGGACCCCGGATGAGCTTCTTCGAGGTGCTCACCGTGATGGCCTTCGCGGCGTTCGCCGACGCCCCGGTCGACGTCGCCGTCGTCGAGGTGGGCCTCGGGGGCACGTGGGACGCGACGAACGTCGTCGACGCCGAGGTGGCCGTCGTCACCCCCGTCGCGATGGACCACGAGCGGTGGCTCGGGCACACCCTCGTCGACATCGCCGGGGAGAAGGCGGGCATCGTCAAGGACGGCGCTACGCTCGTGCTCGCGGAGCAGGCGCCCGACGCCGACGGCGTCATCCTCGCCGCCGCCGCCGAGCGCGGGGCCCGCGTGCTGCGCGAGGGCGTCGACCTCGAGGTGGTCGAGCGCCAGGTCGCGGTCGGGGGCCAGGTCGTCGCGCTGCGCACCCCCGGGGGCCTCTACACCGACGTGCTGCTCCCGCTGCACGGGCCGCACCAGGCGCACAACGCCCTGCTCGCCCTCGCCGCGACGGAGGTGCTGCTGCGGGGCGGGGGGACCCTGGACGGCTGGGTCGTCGGGGCCGCGCTCGGCGACGTCGACTCCCCGGGTCGGCTCGAGCTGGTCCGCCGCTCGCCGACCGTGCTCGTCGACGCGGCCCACAACCCGGCCGGTGCCGAGGCGCTGGCGACCGCGCTCGAGGAGGCCTTCGCGTTCGAGCGCCTGGTCGGCGTCGTCGGGATCCTCGAGGACAAGGACGCCGAGCACCTGCTGGCCGTGCTCGAGCCGGTGCTCGACGAGGTGGTGGTGACCCGGTCGTCCTCGGTGCGGGCGATCCCCGTGCCCGACCTCGCCCGGGTGGCCGAGGACGTGTTCGGCGCCGACCGGGTGCACCGGGCCGAGCGCCTCGACGAGGCGATCGCCCTGGCGGTCGACCTGGCCGAGCAGGGGGTCGGCGGCTCGCCGACCGGCGCGGGCGTGCTCGTCACCGGCTCGATCACCGTCGTGGCCGAGGCGCGCACGC
>JAEZAR010000162.1 GCA_023430425.1 Actinomycetes bacterium
AGCGCCGCCTCCGGCCCCGGGCAGGTCACCTCCAGCGCGGCGGACCGCCCGGGCTCGGTGAGCGAGCCGTGCGCGAGGAAGGCGCCGCGCCACGCGGCCTCCGCCTCGCCGATGCCCCCCGACACCACCTGCGACGGCAGGCCGCGGACCGGGCGGCCACGGCCGTCCAGCAGGCCCGTCTGCCGGGCGAGGGACTCCCCGTCCTTGACCACCCGGACGACGTACCGCGTGCCGCGCCGGATCCCGCCGCCGCTGACCACGACGACGTCGCTCTCGTGGCCGTAGACCTGGGAGACGAACTGGCGCAGCCGCCGGGCGGCCCCGCCGGTGTCGAGCTCGGCCTCGATGACGATGCGTCCGGAGATGATGTGGAGCCCGCCCGCGAACCGCAGCATCGCGGCCACCTCGGCCTTGCGCCATGACGTGCGTTCCACGGGGAGGGCGGCGAGCTCGTCCTTCACCTGTGCCGTCAACGCCATGGCGCTCATCCTGCCATCACCGTCACCCGACATCGCCCAGCGTCCCCTCGAAGGCGTCCCGGTACGCGGCCGCGAGCCGGAGCGCGTCGTGACGCGCCGTGCCGTCGCCGACCCGCACCTGCCGCAGCAGGAGCTGGGCCCCGAGCGCGGACGCCTGCTCGTGCATGAGGTCCAGGTCCTCCACCGAGGACGGGTCCGCGACGACGACGTCGAAGCGCATGCCGGGCACGTGCGTCGCCAGCGCCTGCAGGTGCTGGTGGCAGGTCATCGCGCCCCCGCGCCCGCTCTCCGGGAAGAGGTTCAGGGCCAGGCAGCGCCGCGCCGTCGACGCCTCGAGGGCCGCGGCGATGCGCGGCACGAGCAGGTGCGGCATCACCGAGGTGAACCACGACCCGGGCCCGAGGACGACCCAGTCGGCCTCCGCCAGGGCGGTGAGCACCTCGTCGGGCACGGGCGGGTCGTCGGGCACCAGGCGGATCCGGCGCACCTCCCCGGACGCGGACGCGACGTGGCTCTGGCCGCGCACCAAGTGCTCCTGGGTGGCCCCTGGCGCCAGGATGTCCGCCTCGATCTCCAGCGGGACCGAGGCCATCGGCAGCACCCGCCCACGGGCCCCGAGCAGCCGGCCGACCCAGTCGAGGCCGGAGACCGGGTCCCCCAGCAGCTCCCAGAGGGCGACGATGAGCAGGTTGCCCACCGCGTGCTCGTTCATCGACCCGGTCGAGTGGAACCGGTGCTGGAGCACGTCGCGCCACAGGCGTCCCCAGTCCGACTCGTCGCACAGCGCCGACAGCGCCATCCGCAGGTCGCCTGGCGGGAGCACCGCCATCTCGTCGCGCAGCCGGCCGGAGGACCCGCCGTCATCGGCGACCGTCACGACCGCGGTGAGCCGGTCGGACATCAGCCGCAGGGCGCCGAGGCTCGCGGACAGGCCGTGGCCGCCGCCGAAGGCCACCACCGCGGGCGCCTTGCCGATGACCCAGGGCAGGCCGGTGGCGTTCACTCGCGCCCCAGGTCGCGGTGGCTCACCACGACGCGGTGGCCGCGCCGGCGCAGCGCGGCGGCCAGCGCCTCGGAGAGCGCGACCGAGCGGTGCTTGCCGCCCGTGCACCCCACGGCGATCGTCACGTACCGCTTGTCCTCCTGCACGTATCCCGCGAGGGCGGGCTCGAGCGCCGAGGAGTAGCGCTCGACGAAGTCCAGGGCCCCGGGCAGGCCGAGCACGTAGTCGCGCACCGGCTCGTCGCGACCGGTCAGGTGCCGCAGCTCACCGATCCAGTACGGGTTGGCGAGGAACCGCACGTCGACCACGTGGTCGGCGTCCAGCGGCAGCCCGTACTTGAACCCGAAGGACAGCACGTGGACCCGGAGGGTCTCGTCGTCGGTGCTCACCGCCGCCCGGACCTCCCGGGCGAGGTCGTGGACCGTGAGGTCCGAGGTGTCGATCACGACGTCGGCCCGGGAACGGACCTCCGCCAGGAGCGAGCGCTCCTCGGCGATCCCCCCGAGGATCCGCCCGTCCCCCTGAAGGGGGTGCGGACGCCGCACCGCCTCGAACCGCTGGACGAGGACGGCGTCGCTCGCGTCGAGGAACAGGATCCGGTGGGCGATCCCGGCCTCCTGCAGCGAGTCGATGACGTTGACGAGGTCGGCGAAGAACTCCCGGCCGCGGACGTCGACGACGGCGGCCAGGCGGTGGACGCCGCCCGGGCCGGTGGAGAGCATCCCGGCCAGCTGGGTCAGCAGCTGCGCGGGCAGGTTGTCGACGACGTACCAGTCGAGGTCCTCGAGCACGGCGGCGGCCTTGGTCCGGCCGGCGCCCGACATCCCCGTGATGACCAGCAGCTCGGGCAGGTCACGCCGCGGTGCGCGGCTCGTCGCGTCGAGCGCCGGGATGCCGGTCGGGACGGTGGAGACGGGCGGTTCGTCCGCCGATCCGTGCCCGGCCCCGTCTCCCGCGCTGTGTCCCGCCATGGACCCAGGATGCCAGGAGCGTCAGGGTCCGGCGGCCGGAGCGGACCCGGCGAGGGCCTCGTGCACGGCCCGTGCCGTGCGCAGCCCCATCCCGCGGACGGCCGCGATCTCCTCCACGGACGCCGCCCGGATCCGCGACACCGAGCCGAAGTGCGCGAGGAGCGCGGCCCTGCGGGCGGGCCCGAGCCCCGCGACGTCGTCGAGCACCGAGGCGGTCATCCCCTTGCTCCGGCGCGCGCGGTGGTGCTTGATCGCGAACCGGTGCGCCTCGTCCCGCACGCGCTGGACCAGGTAGAGCCCTTCGGAGCCCCGCGGCAGGATGACCGGGTACTCCTCCCCCGGGAGCCACACCTCCTCGAGGCGCTTCGCGAGTCCGCACAGCGCGACGTCCACCACGCCGAGGTCGGCCAGCGCCCGCGCGGCCGCCGCCACCTGCGGGGGGCCGCCGTCGACGACGACGAGGTTGGGCGGGTAGGCGAACCGTCGCCGCCCCTCGCCCTGGGCGCTCTCGGCCGGGACCTCCCCCGTCGTCGGGCTGGTCACCGCCTGCTCCGCGTCGGCGGCGTCCTGCAGGTAGCGGCGGAACCGCCGGGTGAGCACCTCGTGGATCGCCTCTGTGTCGTCGCGCGCACCGTCGCCGTCGGCGCCGCGGATGCCGAAGGTCCGGTACTCCGACGTGCGGGGCAGCCCGTCCTCGAACACCACCATCGAGCCGACCTGGTGCGTGCCCTGGGTCGTCGAGATGTCGAAGCACTCGATGCGCAGGGGCGCGTCCGGCAGGCCGAGCGCCTCCTGGATCTCCCGCAGCGCCTGGCTCCGGGTGGTCAGGTCGCCCGCGCGGCGCGTGCGGTGCAGCGCGAGCGCCTGCTGCGCGTTGGTGCGCACGGTCGCCGCGAGCGCCTTCTTGTCGCCCCGCTGGGGCACCCGCACGCGCACCCGCGCGCCGCGCAGCCCGCTCAGCCACGCCGTGACCTGCTCGAGGTCGGCGGGGAGCACCGGGACCAGGACCTCGCGAGGGACGGCGCTGTGCCACTC
>JAEZAR010000247.1 GCA_023430425.1 Actinomycetes bacterium
CTCCCGTAGGAGTCTGGGCCGTGTCTCAGTCCCAGTGTGGCCGGTCGCCCTCTCAGGCCGGCTACCCGTCGTCGCCTTGGTGAGCCGTTACCTCACCAACTAGCTGATAGGCCGCGAGCCCATCCCCGACCGATAAATCTTTCCAGACGCTACAGATGCCTGTGCGTCTCGTAACCGGTATTAGCTCCGATTTCTCGAAGTTATCCCGGAGTCGGGGGCAGGTTGCTCACGTGTTACTCACCCGTTCGCCACTGATCACCCGGTGCAAGCACCGAGATCACCGTTCGACTTGCATGTGTTAAGCACGCCGCCAGCGTTCGTCCTGAGCCAGGATCAAACTCTCCGTGAATGTCTTCTGGTCATCCGTGCACGAGGCACGGCTCACCGACATACGAAGTGGTCCCGAAGGACCGTTTCATCTGGCTAGATCGAATGCTAAGCATTCGTTCTGCCACGTCACCGCCGCGGGGGCAGGGCCCACCAGAGGGTGGGTCCAATGCTTTCGGCGATGACAGTTGGCATCGACTTTTGGCACGCTGTTGAGTTCTCAAGGAGCGGACGCGCATCCATTCGGATCTCTCGATCAGGCCGGAGGCAACCGTTCTACTTTATCTGTCCGGGTCGTACCTGTCAACCAAGGCGTGGGGGCCGGCTCGGCATTCGCATGCCGGCGGCGCCGCCGCCCTGATCTTCGGTTCGACCCGCCCCGGCGCGGTCCGACGGACGCAGCTGCGCCTCGAGGAGTGAACCGGGGGTGGTGCCCGTGGGACCGGCCCTGCGAGCGTCTGGCGCTCCTCGGTCCGTTCCTCCCTGGCGGGCGAACCAGAACATTACCCAGACCATCCGTGCAGGTCAAACCCGGTGCGGGTGACGCGGGTCACGTCGTGGGCGCCCCCGGGACAGCGCTGGTCAGAGGCGGTCCGACGCGCCGTCCGGGCGTGTCGTCGGCTCGCCTGGCCGGCCCCGTCCGTGGTCGGCAGCGCCCGACGGGGCCGCGTCGGCGATCGGGGCACCGTCGCGTGGCGCCGTCGCGTGGCTCAGCGCCTCCGCTCGGCGACCGCCAGCGTCCGCTTCCCGCGCCGCAGGAGCGCCCACCGGCCGTGCAGCAGCTGGTCGCCGCCGAGCACCGCGTCGCCGTCCATGACCCGCACGTTGTTCACGGAGACCCCTCCCTCGGCGATCGCCCGCCGTCCGGCGGCGCGTCCGGCGACGAGGCCGGCCTCGGTGAGCAGGTCGACGACGAGGGGGCCGGCGGCGGACACCTCGGCGACCTCCGCCCGAGGGAGCTCGGCGACCGCCGCCTCGAGCGTCGCCTCGTCGAGGCGGTCGAGGTCACCGCGGCCGAACAGCGCCTGGCTGGCCGCGACGACCTTCGCCGTCGCGTCCGCACCGTGCACGAGCGTCGTGACGTCCGCCGCCAGCGCCCGCTGGGCCTCCCGGGCCGCGGGCCGTGCGGCGACGGCCTCCTCGAGGCCCGCGATCTCCTCCGCCGTGCGGAAGGTGAACGTCCGCAGGTACCCCGCCACGTCGGCGTCGTCGGTGTTCACCCAGAACTGGTAGAAGGCGTACGGCGTCATGAGGTCGGGGGCCAGCCAGACGGCGCCACCCTCCGTCTTGCCGAACTTGGTGCCGTCCGCCTTGGTGATGAGCGGCGTCGTCAGGGCGTGCGCGGTGGCGTGCTCGGCCTTGCGGATGAGCTCGACGCCCGAGAGCAGGTTCCCCCACTGGTCGTTGCCGCCGGTCTGCAGGGTGCACCCGTGCCGGCGGTACAGCTCGAGGAAGTCCAGGCCCTGGAGGATCTGGTAGCTGAACTCGGTGAAGCTGATGCCCTCGTCGGACGCGAGGCGCCGGGCCACGGTGTCCTTGGCGAGCATCGTGCCCAGCCGGTAGTGCTTGCCCACGTCCCGCAGGAAGTCGATCGCCGACAGCCCGGCGGTCCAGTCCAGGTTGTCGACCATACGCGCGGGGTTGTCGCCGTCGAAGTCGAGGAACCTGGAGATCTGCGCCCTCAGCCGCTCCGTCCACTCGACGACCGTCTCGCGGCTGTTCAGCACCCGCTCCCCCGACATCCGCGGGTCGCCGATGAGCCCGGTCGCGCCGCCGACGAGCGCGATGACGCGGTGCCCCGCGAGCTGCAGGTGGCGCAGCAGGACGAGCTGCACGAGGTGGCCGTGGTGCAGGCTCGGCGCCGTGGGGTCGAACCCGCAGTAGACGGTGACCGGCCCGGCGGACAGCGCCTCGCGCAGCGCCTGCTCGTCGGTGGTCTGGGCCAGCAGCCCGCGCCACGCCAGCTCGTCCAGGATGTGGGTCACCGTGCTCGTCACCGGGCTCCTCGTCTCCCCGCGCCCCGGCGGGCGCGCCACCGCACAGTGTGCCGTCTCCCCGCTGTCGGGGGCGCGCGTCAGCCGACCCCCGGACGCGTCCGCCGCCGGCGCGGCGGCGCGGCGCGGTACGCCGAGACCGTCGGCTCACCGGGCAGCCAGAAGCGCCACGGGTGCGCGTCCGCGTCGCCCCCGACGCCGGAC
>JAEZAR010000336.1 GCA_023430425.1 Actinomycetes bacterium
CGCCAGCACCGCCGCGGCGTCGGCAGGGGGGGCCGGCTCCGGCGTCGGGGTGGACGTCGGTGCGGGGCCGGTGTCCGGGCTCGACGTCGGCCCGGGACCCGGCGCGGTGTTGGGGCTCGACGTCGCCGGGAACGGGTCGTACACTCCGCCCAGCGCGTCGGCGTGCGCACGGGACACCTCCGCGACCTGCACGAGCATGCCTGCCACCTCGACGGGTGCGGTCAGGGCCGCCTCGTCGGCGAGCTCGGCCAGCTCGACCGCGTCGCGCGCCGCGGCGTCCCGGACCTGCTCGACGGCATCAGGGCTCGGGGTCGGGGGAGGCGGGGTCTCCAGCCGCAGATCGCAGCCGGTCGCCACGAGCACCGCCGTGAGCACGGTGACGGCGCGCGCGGCGAGCGGGACGCGGCGGGGGGAGCGGTGGGGACCCATCGCGGGCGATCCTGCCACGCGGGGGACCGGCTCGGTGCCCGGCCGGACCGGCCCGGCCGGAGTCGTTAGGCTGGCCCGGGACAAGTCCACACAGGCCGTGCCCGGCCGCCGGACGTAGGAGGCGACGATGGTCACCGGCTCGAGCGCCGCCGCGGCGGTCCGTGACGTGGTGGCGCCCGCCGTGGCCGCCGCCGGCCTGGTGCTCGAGGACGTGACGGTGGCGCCCGCGGGTCGGCGGACGGTCGTGCGGGTGGTCGTCGACCTCGTCGACGGCGTCGGCGGCGTCGACTCCGACACCCTCGGCGCCGTGTCGCGCCAGGTCTCGGCCGCCCTGGACGCGGCGGACCCGGTGTCCGGGGCGTACACCCTCGAGGTGTCGACCCCCGGCACGGACCGGCCCCTCACCGAGCCGCGGCACTTCCGGCGCGCCCGCACGCGCCTGGTGCGACTCGAGCGCCGCGACGGCACCCGGGTGCGGGGCCGCCTCGTGGAGGCCGACGAGGTCGGCCTGGTCCTGCGCACCGAGGAGGGCGAGCTCTGGGTCGCCGTCGAGGACGTGGTGCGCGGGGTCGTGGAGGTCGAGCTGGCCCGCGCGGACGACGACGCGACCCAGGGGGAGGAGGACTGATGGACATCGACATGACGGCGTTGCGGCTCGTCGAGCACGAGCGCGACATCAGCCTGGACACCCTCCTGGGGGCCATCGAGCAGGCGCTGCTCTCCGCCTACCACCGGACGCCGGGCGCGCACGAGCACGCACGCGTCGAGGTGGACCGCCGCACGGGCCACGTGACCGTCTGGGCGCGGGAGCGCGTGCCGGCGGACGAGCCCGCCGACAGGCCCGCCGCGCCGCCCGACCTGGGGCCGGAGTTCGACCACACCCCCGAGGGCTTCGGCCGCGTGGCGACGTCCACGGCGCGGCAGGTGATCGTCCAGCGGCTGCGGGACGCCGAGGACGAGCAGGTGCTGGGCAGCTTCCGCGGCGCGGAGGGCGAGGTCGTGGCCGGCGTCGTGCAGCAGGGGCGCGACCCGCGCGTCGTCCTCGTCGCCGTCCGCGGCACCGAGGCGGTCCTGCCGCACCACGAGCAGGTGCCCACCGAGACGTACGTGCACGGCGAGCGGATCCGCGCCTACGTGCTCGACGTCGCGCGCGGCCCCAAGGGGCCGCAGATCACCCTGTCCCGCACGCACCCGAACCTGGTCCGCAAGCTGTTCGCGCTCGAGGTGCCCGAGGTCGCCGACGGCTCGGTGGAGATCACCGCGATCGCCCGCGAGGCGGGGCACCGGACCAAGATCGCGGTGCGCAGCCGCGTGGCCGGACTCAACGCCAAGGGCGCGTGCATCGGCCCGATGGGCGCGCGGGTGCGCGCGGTCATGGCCGAGCTGCGCGGGGAGAAGATCGACATCGTCGACCACAGCGACGACCCGGCGGAGTTCGTGGCGCACGCCCTGTCACCCGCCCGGGTGAGCTCGGTCACGGTGGTCGACCCCGACGCCCGGGCCGCGCGGGTGGTCGTGCCCGACTTCCAGCTCTCGCTGGCCATCGGCAAGGAGGGCCAGAACGCCCGCCTCGCCGCCAAGCTCACGGGCTGGCGGATCGACATCCGGTCCGACGAGGGCGGCGTCGAGGGCCGGCCCGACGGCACCGCTGAGCCGGGCCGCCAGCCCGGGCGCGAACCAGGCGGCGACCCGAGCCGCGAGCCCGGGCCGGGGCGCCCATCCGGGGCGCCCGGGACGGGCGCGCCGGGGTCCCCGGGTCCCGGGACGTGACCCGGGGCGGTAGACTGTCCGGTGCTGGGCCGAGCGCCCGGCTCCCCGCGCGTGCTGCACCCGGGCCCGAAGTCGGTCCGGAACGCACCTGTGTGGGGTGCCGCGCACGAGGTCAGCGGTCCGTCCTGCTGCGGGTGGTGGCGGTGACCGACGACGCCGGGGGGACCCGGGCGGTCGTCGACAGCCGGCGCCGCCTCCCTGGTCGGGGCGCCTGGGTGCATGCCGACCCGGGTTGCCTGGAGCTCGCCGAACGACGTCGGGCGTTCCCACGCGCGCTGCGCGTCGGGCCGCTCGACCTCACCGCGGTGCGCGCCCACCTCGACCAGCACGCACAGGCGCACAGCACGTCCGTCGAATCACTGGATCAGGAAGCGGGTTGGAAGCCGATGGGCACCCGATGAGCACCCAGAGATGAGTACCCAGCACTAACGACGGTCCACCCTGTCCGGGCGGGCCGAGACAGGGAGAGTTGTGGCAAAGGTCCGCGTCTACGAGCTCGCCAAGGAGCTCGGCGTCGACAGCAAGGCCCTCATGGCCAAGCTGGGCGAGCTCGGGGAGTTCGTGCGGTCGGCGTCCTCGACCATCGAGGCGCCCGTCGTCAGGAAGCTGCGCGACGCCTACCCGGCACAGCCGGCGCAGCCCGCCCCGGCCCCGGCCCCCGC
>JAEZAR010000229.1 GCA_023430425.1 Actinomycetes bacterium
GCACGCCAGGGCGCCCAGGGGCCCGACGCCGCCGCGCCCGAGACCAGTCCGGCGAGCATCGCCAGACCGCCCGCGACGACGAGCGTCCACGGGCCCACGCGCCCGCCCGACCGTGCGCCGGCATGCCGACGGGCGGGCGGGGAGGGGGACGCCATCGCACCATCGTGGCACCCGCGCGGACGGCGCGGCCAACGGTCGCCCCTGCGAACACCGGCGTCGGGCAGCGAAACCCGGGCGACCACCGGCGTCGGGCAGCGGAACCCGGGCCATGAGCCGCCAACGCTGCCGAACCCGGGCCACCACCGGCGTCGGGCAGCGAAACCCGGGCCACAGGCCGCCAACGCTGCCGAACCCTCCGCGCGGAACCGCGGCCGCCGGCCCGTACCGGTGCGTAACATGCCCGGCGTGAGCGAAGCGTCGCGCCGTGGCCGGGCCCCGAGCATGGCCCGCGACGCGCGGCGCGCCCAGATCCTCCAGATCGCGCAGGAGCTCTTCGCCCGGCTCGGCTACCACCACGTCTCCATGGACGACATCGCCGAGCACGCCGAGGTCAGCAAGCCGGTCCTGTACCGGCACTTCCCGAGCAAGCTGGACCTGTACCTCGACGTCGTCGACCACCGGGCGGAGGCCCTGGTCGTCGCGATCGACGCGATCCTGCGGTCGGAGGCGACCAGCGGCCGGGCCGTGGTCAGGGCGATCGTGCGGGCATACGTGGAGTTCGTCGAGCAGGCGGGCGACTCCTTCTCGCTGCTGTTCGAGTCGGACGTCACGCGCGACGCCGAGGTGCGCCGTCGGGTCGAGGGCGCGTCGGCGGCCGCCGCCGAGGCGGTGTGCCACGGCCTGCGTGAGCTCGCCGGCATGCCGCCCGACCACGCCCAGCTCGTCAGCGCCGCGCTCGTGGGCATGGCACGGGTCGCGGCGACGGCCCGCTACCGCACGGGATCGGTCCCCGTCGACGACGCGGTCGAGCTCATCACCGGCCTCGCCTGGCGCGGGGTGGCCGGGTTCATGGCCGAGCGCCCCCGCGACGACGCGTCCGCCACCGGTCCCGCCGCGCCCGCGGGGCTGCCGAACAGGGTTCCGCCCTCGGCGTAGCCGACCCCGCCGCGGCCGCGCACGCCACGCCGCCGACGCCGCGGCTGCTTAGGATGGCTGCGCAGCCGGCCGTCGGGCCGTGCCGCGCGGGCGGGACCGAGGAGGACTGGCGTGGAGATCACCATCGGCGTGCAGAACGTGGCGCGGGAGCTCGTCGTCGAGACCGACGCCACCGCGGACGAGGTGACCAAGCACATCCGCAAGGCCCTCGAGACCGGCACGCCCATCGAGATCAAGGACTCCCGCGGCCGCCACGTCATCGTCCCGAGCACGACCGTGGGCTACGTCGAGATCGGCGACGAGGTGCGCAAGGTCGGTTTCCACACCCTCTGACCGCACCGGGCCGCGACTTCGCCGAGGGCGTCGGGCGCCGTCGGGTCCGGGCCGTCGGGTGCGCCGGGGCCGGCCGTCAGGCCGTGAGGCCGAGCCGCCCCATCCGTCGCGTGTGCTCGGCGGTGAGCACCGCGAACAGCCGCGGCTGGAGGGGCGACCCGCCGTCGTCGGCCGGCAGGGCGCGCTCGAGCAGCGCCCGCAGCTCCGGGTGGTCCTCGGCCAGCCGCTGCACGACGCCGAGCGCCTCCCCCACCAGCCGACGCCCCCACAGGGCGAGGCGGGACGCGAGCGCCGGGTCGGCGTCCGCCGCCTCGCGGACCCTCGCGACCACGAGCCGGCCGTGGTCGTCCTCCGTGAGCAGGGCGAGCACGAGGTCCCGCGTCACCGGGTCGACGCCCCGGGCGAGGAGGCGCGCGACGTCGTCCTCGACCCCGAAGCCCACGTACGCCTTGAGCATCCGCTCCCACCACGAGCGGGCCGGCGTGCGCGCGTCGAAGTCGGTGTAGGTGCCGAGGAAGGGCGCGACGACGTCCGCCGGCCGGCCGCCCAGCTCGACGACCCGCGCCTCGACCCGCGCGAGCCGGTCGGCCGCGGCACCACCCAGGCGGCACAGCTCGAGGCGGTCGTCCACACGCGGTGCGAGGGCGGCGTCGGCGGCGAGGCGGGAGAAGGCCGCGAGCTCGCTGTTCGCCTGCAGGCCGAGGACGGCGAGGGAGGCGGCCCGGTCGACGGCGGGTTCCACGGGGGTGTCCAGGGCAGCGCCCACGGGGCTGACGGGAGTGCCCACAGGGGTGACGGCGGCGCCCACGGGGGTGACGGCGGCGCCCACAGGGGTGTCCTGGGCAGCGCCCACAGGGGTGACGGCAGCGTCCACGGGGGTCTCCACGGGGTCGTCCACGGTGGGTGGTCTCGGGGAGCCGGGGATCACCGGGTCAGGCTAGCGCCGGCCCGGACGCTAGGATGACCCCGTTCGACGGTTGCCCGGTCGTCCCGACCTCCCGCTGAGGCAGCGGGCCCCTTGCACGATCGGCTGCCGGCCCCCGCTCCGCGGTGCGGGCCCGAGGCACGTTGCGTGCGACTCGTGTGGCCCCGCGGCCGACCGAAGGTGATCATGACCACCGACACGACGCCCATGCCCGAACCCGCCGTCGCCGAGCCCGCTGAGCCGACCGAGTCGGCCGAGCCGACCGAGCCGACCGGGTCGGCCGAGCCGACCGAGCCGGCCGCGTCGACCGGGTCGACCGAGCCGACCGGCCCCGCCGAGCCGGACGACGCGGCACCCACGGAGGCCACCGGGCCCGCCCCCGCGCTCCCGTCGTTCGCCGACCTCGGGGTCCGCCCCGACATCGCCGACGCGCTGGCGTCCGTGGGCATCACCCACCCGTTCCCGATCCAGGCGATGACCCTGCCCGTCGCCCTCCAGCGCCACGACATCATCGGCCAGGCCAAGACCGGCACGGGCAAGACGCTCGGGTTCGGCATCCCCGTGCTCGAGCACGTCGTGGGGCCGGACGAGCCCGGCTTCGACGCGCTCCCGGCCCCGGGCAAGCCGCAGGCTCTCGTCGTCGTGCCCACCCGCGAGCTGTGCGTCCAGGTCGCCGAGGACCTCGCCACGGCCGGTTCCCGGCGCTCCGTGCGGGTCGTCCAGGTCTACGGCGGGCGCGCGTACGAGCCGCAGGTCGCGGCGCTCGCGCGCGGGGTCGAGGTCGTGGTCGGGACGCCCGGGCGCATGATCGACCTGATGAACAGCCGGTACCTCGACCTCTCCCGGGTGAGCACCGTGGTGCTCGACGAGGCGGACGAGATGCTCGACCTGGGCTTCCTGCCCGACGTCGAGCGGCTGCTCTCCGCGACCCCTGCCGTGCGCCACACGATGCTCTTCTCGGCGACCATGCCCGGCCCGGTGGTCGCGATGGCGCGCCGGTACATGCAGCAGCCGACCCACATCCGCGCCGCCGACCCCGACGACTCGGGCAAGACGCTCAAGGCGATCAAGCAGGTGGTCTACCGCTGCCACGCGCTGGACAAGGTGGAGGTGCTCGCCCGCCTGCTCCAGGCCGAGGACCGCGGCCTCACCATCGTGTTCGCCCGCACCAAGCGCACGGCCGCCCGCGTCGCGGACGACCTCGCCGAGCGGGGCTTCGCGGCCGGCGCGCTGCACGGCGACCTCGGCCAGGGTGCCCGCGAGCAGGCCATGCGCGCGTTCCGCTCCGGCAAGATCGACGTCCTCGTCGCGACCGACGTCGCCGCCCGCGGCATCGACGTCGACGACGTCACGCACGTCGTGAACTACCAGTGCCCGGAGGACGAGAAGGTCTACCTGCACCGCACCGGGCGCACCGGCCGCGCCGGCCGCACGGGCACGGCCGTCACCTTCGTGGACTGGGACGACCTGCCCCGCTGGGGCCTCATCGACAAGGCGCTCGACCTCGGCTTCCCGGAGCCGGTGGAGACCTACTCGAGCTCGCCGCACCTGTACACCGAGCTGAACATCCCCGAGGGCACCAAGGGCACCCTGCCGAAGGAGGCGCGCGTCCGCGCGGGGCTCTCCGCGGAGGCGGTCGAGGACGTCGGCGAGACCGGCGGCAAGCACCGCAGCAAGCCCACCGGCGGCTCGCGCGGGGGCTCGTCCGCCGCCGGCGGTCGTGACGGGTCCCGCGGGGGACGCCGCCGCGACGGCGAGCGCGGTCACGAGGGTGGCCGCCGGGGCCAGGGCGAGCAC
>JAEZAR010000065.1 GCA_023430425.1 Actinomycetes bacterium
GTCCACGTCTCCGCCGTGCCTGCCGTGCCCTCGGCGCCCACGACGCCCCCGGCGCCCACGGCGGGCAGGGTGCGCAGGGTGCGCAGGGTGCCCAGCGTGCCCAGGGCGCCCAGCGTGCCCACGGCGCCCACGACGCCCACGGCGGCCAGGGTGCCCAGGGTGCCCAGGGTGCCGGTGCTCGTCGTCGGGTCGGTCACGCACACCCGCCGGGCCCCCGTCGAGCACACGTTCACGTACCGGCACTTCACGTGGCTCGTCGACCTCGACGCCGTCCCCCGGTTCCGCGGACCGCTGGGCGCCCTCGCGCGGTTCGACGCGGCCGACCACCTCGACGGCGGTCGGCTGGGAGGGGGCCTGCGCGGCGACGTCGAGCGCTTCTGCGCGGCCCGCGGCATCACGCTCGCGCCCACCGACCGGGTCCTCATGCTCGCCCACGCGCGGGCGCTCGGGCACGTGTTCGACCCCATGAGCGCGTTCTGGTGCCTCGCGCAGGACGGCAGCGTGCGCGCCGTCGTCGTCGAGGTGCACAACACCTACGGCGGCCGGCACGCCTACCTCGTGCACCCCGACGCGTCGGGGCGGGCGGTGGTGCCCAAGGAGTTCTACGTGTCCCCGTTCAACCCGGTCGAAGGCGAGTACCGGATGCGCCTGGTCCTCGACCCGGCGCAGGTCGCGGTCTCGATCCGGCTCGTCGTCGACGGTCGCACCGTGCTCGACGCCGGCCTCTCCGGCGCCGTCCGCCCCGCCACCCGCCGCGCGATCCTGGCGACCAACCTGCGCCACGCGGTGATGACCTACCGGGTCACCGCCCTCATCCACGTGCACGGCATCCGCCTGTGGCTGAGGCGGCTGCCCGTCCTGCCCGGTCCCCGCCGCACCCAGGAGGTCTCGTGACCACGCTCGCCACGCCGCGCTGCGTCGAGGTCGGCACGCGCCCGTGCCTGCACGCCCGGGTCGCCCGGGCGCTGACCGGCCGCATCGTGCGCGACATCCCCGTCCGCGTGCGCACGCCCGACGGCTCGGTCCTCGGCTGGCGCCTGCCGACGGCCGCACCGCTCGAGGCGCCGGTCCTCGAGGTCGTCCGCCCGCGCGCGTTCTTCGCCCGGCTCGGGCACGACCCGAAGATCGGCTTCGGCGAGGCCTACATGGCCGGCGACTGGCGCCCCGCGCCGGGGGTGGACCTGGGCACCGTGCTCCGCCCCTTCGCGGCGACCATCACGGACGCCGTCCCCGGCTGGATGCAGCGCCTGCGCGGACTCGTCGAGCAGCGGCTGCCCGCCCACCAGCGCAACACCCTGCTGGGCGCCCGCCGCAACATCGAGGCGCACTACGACCTGTCGAACGACCTGTTCGCCGCGTTCCTCGACCCGTCGATGACCTACAGCTCAGCCCTGTTCGACGACACGCTGCCCCTCGCGGAGCAGGACCTCGAGGAGGCCCAGCTGCGCAAGGTGGACGCGGCGCTGGACGCGGCCGGGGTCGGGCCGGGCACGCGCCTGCTCGAGATCGGCACCGGGTGGGGCACGCTCGCCCTGCGGGCGGCACAGCGCGGCGCCCACGTCACCAGCCTGACGCTGTCGGCGGAGCAGGCCCTCCTCGCTCGCGAGCGGATCGCCGCGGCCGGTCTCACCGATCGTGTCGACGTCCGGCTCGAGGACTACCGCGAGGCGACGGGCACGTACGACGCGGTCGTGAGCATCGAGATGATCGAGGCCGTCGGCGAGGAGTACTGGCCGACGTACTTCGCCGCGATCGACCGGTTCCTGGCGCCGGGCGGCGTCGCCGTCGTCCAGGCCATCCTCATGGCCCACGACCGTTACCTCGCCACCCGGCGGTCGTTCAGCTGGATCCAGAAGCACATCTTCCCCGGCGGGATCATCCCCTCGTTGCGCGCGATCGACGACGCGCTCGGCGCGACCACGCTGCGGGTCGCCGGGGCACGTCACTTCGGCGCGTCCTACGCCGAGACGCTGCGCCGCTGGCGCGCCCGGTTCACGCAGAGCTGGCCCGAGATCAGCGCGCTCGGCTTCGACGAGACCTTCCGGCGGCGGTGGGAGTTCTACCTCGCCTACAGCGAGTCGGGGTTCGCGACCGGCTACCTCGACGTCGCCCAGCTGCGACTGGTGCGGAGCGGGTCGTGACCGGCCCACGGCGGCGGCGCGTGTGGGTCGTCGGCGCGTCCAGCGGGATCGGGGCCGCACTCGCGAGCGAGCTCGCCGACCGCGGTGCCGCCGTCGCCGTCACCGCCCGCCGCCGCGAGCGCCTCGAGGAGGTCGCCGCGGGGCGCATGGTCGTCGCACCCGCGGACGTGACCGACGCCGACGCCCTGGCCTCGGCCGCCCAGGCCGTGTCGGAGGGGCTCGGCGGTGACCCGGACGTGGTCGTGTGGTGCGCCGGCTACTGGCGGCGCAGCGACGCCCGCAGCTGGGACGCCGAGCAGTTCGCCCGCCACGTCCAGGTCAACCTGCTCGGGCTCAACGCGCTGCTCGACGTGGTGCTGCCGGGCATGGTGCGGCGCGGGGCGGGGCACCTCGTCGGCGTCGCCTCCGTGGCGGGCTTCCGTGGCCTGCCGGGCAGCGAGGCGTACGGCGCGACGAAGGCGGCCCAGCTGGCGCTGCTGGAGTCGCTGCGCGCCGCCCTGCGCCCGTCGGGCGTCCGGGTGACGACCGTCGCACCGGGGTTCGTCCGGACGGAGATGACGGCGGTGAACACCTTCCCCATGCCGTTCCTCATCGAGCCCGAGGAGGCCGCCCGCGCGATCGCGGACGGGCTCGAGCGGCGCCGGGTGGAGATCGTCTTCCCCTGGCAGATGGCGCTGCTGGCGAAGGCGGCGCGCCTCGTGCCGGTCCGGGCGTGGGCGGCCCTGGTCGCTCCCCGGGGACGCGGCGCGCGCGAGGACACCGGGCGCCGGACCCCGGCCGGCGCTGCGCCGGGGACGGGGCGCGCCGACCCGGGATGAGAGGCTGGGGGCGCCAGCCGTCCAGCTCGAGGAGGCCACCGATGGTCGAGCCCAGCCGCCAGGTCCCCGTGCGGTTCCAGGTCGAGGTCCCCCCGGACGCCGAGGCGGGCGTGCCCGCCGAGTTCGCGAACATCTGGCACACCCGCACGTCCTTCGTGCTGGACTTCGCGGTCCCCAAGGGCCCGCCCCAGGTGGTCGACGACGAGTCGGGCCGGCGCGCCGTCGTCACGGCGAAGGTGGTCTCCCGGGTGCGCATCCCGCCGCAGCAGGCCTTCGAGATCGCGCGCGCGCTGACCCAGCAGCTCGACATGTGGGAGAAGGAGACGGGGGCGGCCCGGCCGTCGCCGCCCGCGCCCCCGGTCCCGCCGGCGCAGGGCTGAGCCGGGTCGGCCCGGCCCCGACGAGCGCCGTCGACGACGCGAGCGTCAGAAGACCAGGCCGGGCACGAGGAAGACGGCCGGCGCCGCGGCGACCACCACGGCGACCCAGCACCACACGACGCCGCCCCGCCGCTCGCGCGCCATCGCGCCGACAAGCCACACCACGAGACCGGCGACGGCCGCCGCGCCCGGCACGAGCAGCGCCGTCATGGCGTCCGCGCAGTCGAGGAGGGCGCCGTCCGGCGGGCAGGAGGGCACGTCCGGCGGCAGGTACCAGGAGATGAGGACGTCCATGACGGCGGCTGCACCCACGAGCACGGCCGTCACGACGAGGTGGGCGAGCACGGACCGGCGGCGCGGGGACGGCTGCGCGTCGTCGGCGGCGACCGTCGGCGGCGCCGCGGGGGAAGCGGCGGTGGCCATGCCCGAAGCGTCCCAGCGCCCCGGGCCGCGCGGGAGGGCCCCGAGGGCCGGTGACGCCTTTTCGCCCGGGTGATTCTCACCACCAGCGCCACGGAAGGGCCGGCACGGTCCACAGCACGGCCGCCGCGGCCGCGGGCAGGGCGGCCAGGACGACGGCCACCCAGCACAGACCGGTCCCCCGGCCGCGGTCACGTCGGACGTCGCCCGCGAGCCAGACGACGACGGCCACCACCGCCGTGCCCGCGGCCGCTGCCGCGAACCCGAGACCCGGGCCGCAGAGGCGGTCCGCGCAGGTGGAGGTGTGCACGGGCGCGAGGACCGCCGCGCCGAGGTCCGCAGCGACGAGCACCAGGAGCACCACCGCGCTCAGGACCGCCGCGACGCGGTGCCGCGGCGCGTGCCCGCGCCCCTGGCC
>JAEZAR010000076.1 GCA_023430425.1 Actinomycetes bacterium
GGACCGCGCCGACGGCGAGGGCGGGCGCGCCGAGGTCGGCCGGCGAGGCCACGTCGGTGAGCACGAGCACGACGGCGCCGAACCGCTCGACGTCCCCCGCGTGCCGGCGCACGTCGAGGTCCCACGCGAGGAGCGCCTCGGCGAGCGCGTCGGCGTCGCCCTTGGAGGCCTCGTCGTGCACGACGAGCACGGGGCCCGGCACCAGCGGTCCCCCCGGTGTGTGGCGCCGCAGCAGCGCCGGCCGCGGCAGGCCGAGCTTCGCGGCGACCGCCGCCGTCGGGCCGGAGTTGACCAGCTCGAGGTACCTGTCGCTCACGCCGCCGCCTCCAGGATCATCGCGTAGCCGAGGCCGCCCGCGGCGCAGACCGAGACCAGGGCGCGGCCCGAGCCCCGCTCGGCGAGGAGCTTCGCGGCGGTCGCCACGATGCGCCCGCCCGTGGCGGCGAACGGGTGGCCGGCGGCGAGCGAGGAGCCGTGCACGTTGAGGCGCGCACGGTCGATCTTGCCGAACGGTCCGGGCAGCCCGAGCCGGTCCCGGCAGAAGTCGCCGTCCTCCCAGGCCGCGAGCGTGGTCAGGACGGTCGAGGCGAAGGCCTCGTGGATCTCGACGAGGTCGAAGTCCTCGAGCGTCAGCCCGTTGCGGGCGAGCAGCCGCGGGACCGCGTACACCGGCGCCATGAGCAGGCCGTCCCGGCCGTGGACGAAGTCGACGGCGGCCATCTCGGCGTCGACCACGGCAGCGAGGGGCGTCAGGCCGTGCTCGGCCGCCCACGTGTCCGTGCCGAGGAGGACGACGGACGCGCCGTCGGACAGCGGGGTGGAGTTGCCGGCCGTCATGGTCGCGGGGACGTCGAGCCGCTTGCCGAACACGGGCGGCAGGGCCGCGAGCTTCTCCAGGCTGGTGTCGGCGCGCAGGTTGGCGTCCCGGACCAGGCCGCGGAACGGCGTCATGAGGTCGTCGAAGAACCCGGCGTCGTACGCCGCCGCCAGGCGCTGGTGGGAGGTCAGCGCCACCTCGTCCTGCGCCTCGCGGGTGACGCCCCAGGCCGCGGTCGTCAGCGCCTGGTGCTCGCCCATGGACAGGCCCGTGCGCGGCTCGCTCGTGGTGGGGGCGTCCGGTGCCAGGTGCCGGGGGCGGATCCGAGCCACGGCCCGGAGCTTCTGCTGGGGGGTCTTCGCCCGGTTGAGGTCCAGGAGCGCCCGGCGCAGCGGCTCGCTCACCACGATCGGGGCGTCGGACGCGGAGTCGACGCCGCCCGCGATCGCCGAGTCGAGCCGGCCGAGGCGGATCTTGTCCGCGAGCCCGACGATGGTCTCCACGCCCGTCGCGCACGCCATCTGCACGTCGTAGGCGGGCGTGTCGTGGGCGAGGGCCGATCCCAGCAGCGCCTCGCGCGTGAGGTTGAAGTCCTTGGAGTGCTTGAGCACCGCGCCCGCAGCGACCGCACCGACCCGCTCGCCGGCGAGGCCGGCCCGGGCGACGAGCCCGTCGAGGGCCGCGACGAGCATGTCGCGGTTGCTCACGTGGGCGTAGTGGCCGCCGGCCCGCGCGAAGGGGATCCGGTTCGCGCCGAGCACGTACGCGCGCCGGGGACCCGGGACGGGTGGTGCGTCCGGTCGACCGTCCCGCGCCGTCGGGCCTGGTGCGGCGGCGGCGCGCGGGCTGCGCGTGCGGGCCGGCCGGTCGGGGGTGTCCGCCATGGCGGTGTCCTCTCGTCGTCGAGATCGTGACCTTGGTCCCTGGACCTGTGTCGGTGGCGCTGGTAGTGCCCGAGACCGAGAGTACCTGATACCGTCGGTTTCGTGACCTCGATCACGCCGGCGACGCAGCCGGAGCCCGTGCAGCGCCCGTCGTCGGGCGCCGCGCCGCCGGGTGCCGTGCCGTCAGGCCCGTCGTCGGGGGCCGTGGCGTCGGGTGCCGTGCCTTCGGGTGCTGGGGCACCGGGGGCGGGCGGGTCGGTCGACCTCGACGGCCGCTCGACGCGGTGGGCGGACCACCGTGCCGCCCGGCGTGCCGAGCTCGTCCACGCGGCCCGCCGCGCCGTGCACCGCCACGGGCCCGATGTCTCCATGGACGAGATCGCGGCGACGGCGGCCACCTCGAAGTCGATCGTCTACCGG
This sequence comes from Actinomycetes bacterium, assembly GCA_023430425.1. The sequence goes on from JAEZAR010000076.1 coordinate 2,122, forward strand.
TACTTCGTCGACAAGCCGGGCCTCCAGCGCGCGGTGGGCGCGGCGGTCGTCGCCCAGATCCACACGGCGCTCGACGGGGCGGCGCGGGCCGCCGGCACGCCGCGCGAGGCGCTCCGCGCGATGATCGACATCTACCTGGAGATGGTCGAGGCCTCGCCCAACGTCTACTGGTTCGTCACCCGCCCGGTGAGCGAGGACGCATCGGCCCCGCTCGGGCACTTCCTCGAGCAGGTCGCCGGCCTCGTCGCCCGGCCGTTCGCGCGCGTCGTCTCCGCGGAGGCCGGCCTCGCCGACGTCTGGGCGGCCGGCGCCGTCGGGTTCGTCCGCGGCGTCGGCGAGTGGTGGCTCACCCACCGGGACGACGCCGACGCCCCCACGCGCGAGGAGCTCACCGAGCGCGTGACCACCTGGCTGTGGACCGGACCCGTGAGCGGCCTGGCCCGCACGCGACCCGGATCCACCACCCTCGAGGAGGAGCGGTCATGACTGTGCTCTCGCAACGGCGCCCCGATCGGCTCCCCGGGCAGGACCCGGAGCGGACGGGCAGGCGCGGGGCGGACCCCGCCGTCGACGTCGCGCACCTCGAGCACGTGCTGCTCGGCAGGTGGCGGGACGTGCGACGCGACGCGCGGCGCGTGCTCGCGGACCCGCGCCTGCACCGCGTCGAGGGGCTGTCGTCGGCCGAGCACCGCGAGCGCGTGCTCGAGCAGATGCGGATCCTCGTCGCCGAGGCGGACGTGCTGCGGGCGTTCCCCGCGGAGCTCGGCGGCGCCGACGACGCGGGCGGCTCGATCGCCCGGTTCGAGGAGGTCGTCACCGGCGACCCGTCCCTGCAGATCAAGGCGGGCGTGCAGTGGGGGCTCTTCGCGTCGGCGATCCTCCACCTCGGCACCGCCGACCACCACGCGCGGCTGCTGCGGGACGCGATGACGCTCGACGTCCTCGGGTCGTTCGCGATGACCGAGATCGGCCACGGCTCGGACGTGGCGAGCATCGCGACCACGGCGACGTACGACCCGGCGACCGAGGAGTTCGTCCTGCTCACCCCGTACCGCGCGGCGTGGAAGGAGTACCTGGGCAACGCGGCCCGGCACGCGACGGCGGCGGTGGTGTTCGCCCAGCTCGTCACGCGCGGCGTCGCCCACGGCGTGCACGCGTTCTACGTGCCCATCCGCGACCGCGCCACGGGGGAGTTCCTGCCGGGCGTGTCCGGCGAGGACGACGGGCTCAAGGGCGGGCTCAACGGGATCGACAACGGGCGCCTGGCGTTCGACCACGTGCGGGTGCCGCGCCGCGACCTGCTCGACAGGTACGGCTCGGTCGCGCCCGACGGCACCTACAGCTCGCCGATCGCCAGTCCCGGCCGGCGGTTCTTCACGATGTTGGGGACGCTGGTGCAGGGCCGGGTCTCGCTCGACGGCGCCGCCGTCAACGCCGCCAAGCTCGGGCTGATCGTCGCCGTCACCTACGGCAACCAGCGGCGTCAGTTCACGGCGGCCTCGCCGACGGACGAGGTGGTCCTCCTCGACTACGCCGAGCACCAGCGCCGGCTCCTGCCCCGCCTGGCCCAGACCTACGCGCACGTCTTCGCCCACGAGCGCCTGCTCGAGACGTTCCACGGCGTCTTCTCCGGCGCCCGGGACACGGACGAGGACCGCCAGGACCTCGAGACGATCGCCGCCGCGCTCAAGTCCGCGTCGACGTGGCACGCGCTGGACACGCTCCAGGCCGCACGCGAGGCCTGCGGCGGTGCGGGCTTCATGACCGAGAACCGGCTCACGTCCCTGCGCGCGGACCTCGACGTCTACGCGACCTTCGAGGGCGACAACACGGTGCTCCTCCAGCTCGTCGCGAAGCGCCTGCTCGCCGACTGGTCCAAGGAGTTCACGGGCATCGACGCGTCCGGTCTCGCGAAGTACGTGGCGACCCGGGCCGCCGACGCCGCGCTGCACCGCACGCCCCTCGCCCGGGTCGTCCAGACGCTCGCCGACGGCGGCGACGTGCGGCGATCGGCCGGGCAGCTGCGAGACGCGGAGACCCAACGCGAGCTCCTGACCGACCGCGTGGAGACGATGGTCGCCGAGGTCGGCACCGCGCTGCGCCCGGCGATGAAGGCCCCGCGCGAGGAGGCCGCACGCCGCTTCAACGCCCAGCAGCACGTGCTCATCGAGGCGGCGCGGGCGCACGCCGACCTGCTCCTGTGGGAGGCGTTCACGGCCGGGCTCGCCCAGGTGGAGGACGCGGGCACCCGGCAGGTGCTCACCTGGCTGCGGGACCTCTTCGGGCTCACGGTGATCGAGCGCAACCTCGCCTGGTACCTCATGCACGGGCGGCTCTCGGCGGGCCGGGCGCGCACCGTCACGTCCTACATCGAGCGGCTGTTGACCCGGCTCCGGCCGCACGCGCAGGACCTCGTCGACGCGTTCGGCTACGGACCGGAGCACGTCCGCGCGACGATCGCCACCGGCGTGGAGGCCCGGCGACAGGAGGAGGCGCGCGAGCACCAGCGCCGGGCGCGGGCGAGCGGCGAGGCGCCGCGCCCGGAGAAGGCGCGGCCGGAGAAGGCCCGGGCGGAGAAGGCCCGGCCGGAGAAGGCGGGGTCGCAGAAGGCCTGATCGCGGACGGCGGGGTCGCAGAAGTCGAGCTCGCAGAAGGCGGGGATGCAGGAGGCCGGGCCGGAGAAGACCCGGTCGGACGCACCCCAGGTGGCTCGCGGGCAGCTCGCGGGTAGGAGCGACCGTCAGCCGGCGTGACCGGCCTGGGCCACGACGGCGGCGGCCACCGTGCCCGGATGCCGCTCGGGCAGCCAGTGGCCCCCCTCGACGGGGATCGCGACGAAGGGCGCGTGCACCCAGGCGCGCGCCCCACGGATGCTCGCGGGCGCCACGAAGGGGTCGGTCAGGCCGTGCACGAGGATCGTCGGGACCCTCACCGGCGGCAGGTCGCCCCACCCGCCGCCGGGGATGCCCCGGTACCAGCCGAGCGCGCCGGTGAGCGCGCCCGGCGCGAGCATGCGGCGCGTGTAGTGCGCGGCGCGGGTCTCGTCGAGCCCCGTCCGGGCGAGAGAGGCGCGCAGGCGTGCGCCGTCGTCGGCGAGCAGCGCGCTCTCGGGGAGGCGGGGAACCTGGAAGAAGGCGATGTACGTGGAGCGCACGGCCTGGGAGCTCTGCCACGCGGCGCGGGAGACGGCCCGCGGGTGCGGCACGGACAGGGCGGTCAGCGAGATGGTCCGCTCGGGGTGGCGTGCCGCGAACGCCCAGGCCGCGCCGGCCCCCCAGTCGTGCCCGACGACGTGGGCGCGCGCGACCCCGGCGGCGTCGAGGAGCGCGGTGACGTCGGCGACC
>JAEZAR010000078.1 GCA_023430425.1 Actinomycetes bacterium
CCCGTGGGGCGCCCGCCGGGCTCGGGCGGGCGTGCCGGGGGGAGGGGGAGGCCGCCACGCCGTCGAATCTCGCACGGGTGCGGGCGGTCGGCACGTCGAGCCACGGCGCCCCCGGGGCTCAGCCGCGCGAGGGCAGGTGACGCTCCGCCGGGCCGACGTACGCGCTGAGCGGCCTGATCAGCGAGTTGTCCGCGAGCTGCTCCATGATGTGCGCCGTCCACCCGACCACCCGGGCCGCCGCGAAGATCGGGGTGAACGTCGCGGTGTCGAACCCGATGAGGTGGTAGGCGGGGCCGGACGGGTAGTCGAGGTTGGGTGCGATGCCCTTGCGCTCGGCCATCCCCTGCTCCATCGCCGCGTAGAGCCGGGCGAGGTCGGGACGGTCGTAGTGGGCCAGGAGCCGGTCCAGGGCCTCCTTCATGATCGGCACCCGGGAGTCCCCGTGGCGGTAGACGCGGTGACCGAAGCCCATGATCTTCTTCTTCGCCGCCAGGGCCTCGTCCAGCCAGGGCCCGACCCGGTCGACGTCGCCGATCTCCTCGAACGCGTGCATGACCGCCTCGTTGGCCCCGCCGTGCAGCGGTCCCTTGAGGGCGCCGACGGCACCGGTGACCGCGGAGTACAGGTCGGCGAGCGTGGAGGTGATGACGCGCGCCGCGAAGGTCGAGGCGTTGAAGGAGTGCTCGGCGTAAAGCACGAGCGAGACGCGGAACGCGTCCACCACGACCGGGTCGGGGACCTCGCCGAACGCCATGTGCAGGAAGTTCGACGCGTAGTCGAGGTCGTCGCGCGGCTCGACCAGGTCCTGGCCCCGGCGGCGGCGCTGGTCGTAGGCGACGACGGCGGGCAGGTGCGCGAACAGCCGCAGGGCCTTGGCGAGGTTCGCCTCGGGCGAGGGGTCCTCCGCGCGCGGGTCCTGGGTCGCGGCGAGGCTCACGGCGGTCCGGAGCACGTCCATCGGGTGGGCGGTCGTCGGGATCCGGTCCACGACGGCACGCACCTCGTCCGAGAGCCGCCGCTGCGCCCGCTCGGCCTCCTCCAGCGCCCGCAGCTGCGCGGGGTCGGGCAGCTCCCCGTGCCAGAGCAGGTGGGCGACCTCCTCCATCGAGCAGCGTGCGGCGAGCTCCTGGACCGGGTAGCCGCGGTAGAGCAGCGAGTTGCTCTCCGCGTCGACCTTGGACACGGCGGTCCGGTCGACGACGACGCCGGCCAGGCCCTTGCGGATCTGGGGTGCCTCCTGCTCCATGAGCGCTCCTTCGCGGTCGTGGGTCCGTGGGTCGGTGGGTCGGGCGTCAGGCCCCCGGCGACGCCGGGCCGGCCTGGCCGGTCGAGGTGAACACGTCGGTGTCGAACCGGCTGTAGCCGGCGTAGTCGAGCAGCTCGTACAGCCGGGCCCGGGTCTGCATCTGCGGCACGAGCGGCGCGAGCGACCCCTCCTCGTCGAGCGTGACGAGCGCCCGCTCGGCCGCGCCCATCGCCAGACGCAGCAGGGACACGGGGTAGATGACGAGGTTGACGCCCACGTCGGCGAGCTGCGCCACCGTCCACAGCGGCGAGCGGCCGAACTCCGTCATGTTCGCGAGCACCGGGACGTCGACGGCGGCCCGCACCGCCTCGAGCTCGGCCAGGCTCTCCATGGCCTCGGGGAAGACGGCGTCGGCGCCCGCGTCCACGAGGCGCCGCAGACGGTCCAGCGCCGCGGGCAGCCCTTCGACGGCGCGGGCGTCGGTCCGGGCCATCACGAGCAGGTCCGGGTCGCGCCGGGCGTCCACGGCCGCACGGACCCGGCGCTGGGCCGTCCGGACGTCGACCACGGCCTTGCCGTCCAGGTGGCCGCACCGCTTGGGGTTGACCTGGTCCTCGACGTGCAGCCCGGCGACACCCGCGTCCTCGAGCACCTGCACCGTCCGGGCGACGTTCATGGGCTCCCCGAAGCCGGTGTCGGCGTCCACGAGGGTGGGCAGGTCCGTCATCCGGGCGATCTGCTGGGCCCGCGTCGCGACCTCCGAGAGGGTGGTGAGCCCGATGTCGGGCAGCCCCAGGTCTGCGGCGATCACGGCGCCCGAGACGTACACCCCCTCCATTCCGCGGTCCTGGATCAGGCGCGCCGACAGGGGGTTGAACGCTCCGGGGAACCGCAGGAGCTCGCCGCTCGCCAGGCGGGCGCGCAGCGCGGCGCGCTTGCTCGCGGGCGTCGTGGTGGCGTGGAGCATCAGAAGATCCCCTCCGGGACGTCGAGCGTCGCGAGCAGGTCGGGCGGCGCGGTGAGCGTGAGGCCGGCCAGCTCCTCGGCGCCCAGGGCCGGCAGGCGCTCGGCGACGTCGAGGAACCGGTCCACCTCCTGCGCCGGCAGGACGCCGTCGGCGAGGGTGCGGAGCTTGCGCACGTAGTCGGCGCGGGCGAAGGGCCGGGCGCCTCGGGGGTGGGCGTCCGCGACGGCGATCTCCTCGACCACCCGGCTCCCGTCCGTCATCGTGATCTCGAGGCGGCCGCCGAAGGCGAGCTCCGCGGGGTCGGTGGCGTGGTAGCGGCGCGTCCACTCCGGGTCCTCGGCGGTGGAGACCTTGCGCCATAGCGCCACGGTGTCGGGCCGCGACGCCCGCTGGGGCGAGTACGAGTCGACGTGGTGCCAGACGCCGTCCTGGAGGGCGACCGCGACGACGTACGCGATGGAGTGGTCGAGCGTCTCGCGCGACGCCGTCGGGTCGTACTTCTGCGGGTCGCCCGAGCCGGACCCGATGACGTGGTGGGTGTGGTGGCTCGTGTGCAGCACGATCGCGGCGACGCGCTCGGGGTCGCCCACCTCGGGCCGCTCGCGGTGCAGCCGGCGCGCGAGGTCGATGATCGCCTGCGCCTGGTACTCCGCCGAGTGCTCCTTGGTGTACGTGTCGAGGATCGCCCGCCGTGGCTCGCCGGGGCCGGGCAGGGCGACGTCGTACGCCGCGTCCGGGCCGTCCAGCAGCCAGGCGACGACGCCGTCCTCCCCCTCGTAGATCGGCGTGGGCGAGGTCTGCCCGCGCATCGCGCGGTCGGTCGCCTCGACGGCGACCTTGCCGGCGAACGCGGGGGCGAAGGCCTTCCACGTGGAGATCTCGCCCTTGCGGGACTGACGGGTGGCGGTCGTGGTGTGCAGCGCCTGGCCGATGGCGTGGAACACCTGCTCGGTCGGCAGCCCGAGCAGCGTGCCGAGCGCGGCGGCCGCGGAGGGGCCGAGGTGCGCGACGTGGTCGATCCTGTGCCGGTGCAGGCTGATGGCCCGCGCCAGGTCCACCTGGACCTCGTAGCCGGTCGCGATGGCGCGGACGACGTCGGCCCCGGTCAGGCGTCGCCGCGTGGCGAGGTGCTGGGCCACGGCGAGCACCGGCGGGATGTTGTCGCCGGGGTGGGAGTACTCCGCGGCGAGGAAGGTGTCGTGGAAGTCGAGCTCGCGGACCGCCACGCCGTTGGCCCAGGCGGCCCACTCGGGGCTGACCCGCTGGTCGGCGGCGACGCCGACCACCGTGGCGCCGGGCCGGTACGGGTGGGCGAGCGCCTGCGCCCGGGCGGCGGCCACCGGGGCGCGCAGCAGGGACGCCGTCGCCACCGCCGCGTTGTCGATGACCCGGTTGACCACCATCGCGGCGACGTCGTCGTCGACCGGGACGGGGTCGGTCGCGAGCTCGGCGAGCCGCCACGCGAGATGCTCCGTGCGCGGGAACGGCTCCGCGCTGGGGTGCACACGGACGTGGTGGGTGATCACGGGGCTCCTTCGGGGCCGACCTCGGCGGACCACCGCCGGCCGATCGGGACCTCCCGCTCGCCGGCGCGCATGATCGCAGGGTACGCACGCGGGGCCCCGCCGCGACTCGGGCCGTCAGGGACCCTCGTCGTCGGGGACGTACTCCAGCAGGTCCCCGGGCTGGCAGTCGAGGACCCGGCAGAGGGCCTCGAGGGTGGTGAACCGCACCGCGCGCGCGCGGCCGTTCTTGAGGACCGCGAGGTTGGCGGGGGTCAGGCCCACCTGGTCGGCGAGCTCGCCGACGCCCATCTTCCGCCTCGCGAGCTCGACGTCGATGCGCACGACGATCGGCATCAGATGACCCCCTCCATGTCGGTGCGCAGCTGGGCCGCCTGCCGCAGCAGGGCGCGCAGCACGACGACGAGGAGCACGACCACGAGCCCGACGAGCGTCGTCCCGCCGAGCAGGATCGGCAGCCCGGGGTCGCGCAGCTCGGGGGTGAGGTAGAGCGTCAGCACGAGGGCGCCGGCACCGGCGGGGAAGAAGGCCCAGGCGCCGAAGACCCCCCACACGATGGCGTCCACCCAGCGGAAGGCGTCCGAACTGAAGATGCGATCGGCCTTGACCATCTCCAGCAGCCGCCAGATGCACACGAGGACCACCTGCCCGCACGCCAGCCCGAGCACCGCCGCGACCGTCAGCGGCCACCGGAGCCAGGCGAGCGCCGGCTCCTCGGCAGCCATGTGGGCGAACTGCCCGGGCATGGACAGCGTCTGGCCGACCACGAACCCGCAGAAGACGACGACGAGGAGGACGCGGAGCAGCGCAACGGCCCGGATGGTAGAGGTCATGCATCGAGTGTCGTGTGGAACCTATCGAAAGTCAATCGATTCCCACCGTCAGTCGAGCGATTTGCCACGCACCCCACACGCCGACGGGCGGGCGCCGGGCAGGCCGAGGTCGTCGGCGACCCGGGCGGCGGCGAGCCGGCCCGACACCATCGCCGTGGGCACCCCGGTCCCCGGTCGCGTGCTCGCTCCCGCGAAGTAGAGGTTGCGGTAGCGCGCGTGCCGGTTGTCGGGGCGCAAGTAGGCGAGCTGGAGCAGGGTGTGCGCGAGGCCGTGCGTCGCGCCCCGCTCGAGGTTGTGGTGCGCCTGCCACGTCGGCGGCGTCGCGGTCGCCTCGACGGTGACGTGGTCGCCCACGTCGGTGAGCCCCACCTGAGCGAGCCGCTGGAGGACGGCGTCGCGCGCCCGCTTCGTCTCGCCCGCCCAGGCCGCCTCCTCGAGCGCGCGGCGCTCGGGGTCGTCGCCGTCGTACCGCAGGTGGCCCGTGGGCACGACGGCGATGAGGGTGTCCCGCCCCGGCGGCGCGGTGGCGGGGTCCAGGCGGGTCGGCGCGTGCACGTAGACGCTCGGCAGGTCCGGCAGCGGCTCGTTGCGCTCGATGCGGTCGAAGTTGTCGCGGTAGGCCTCGGCGAGGAAGAGCGTGTGCGGCTTCAGCTGCGGGTAGACCCTGTCCGTCCCCCAGAAGAAGCTGATGGCCGAGCCGGAGAACGTCCGCCGGCCGATCCGCTCCGCGGCCGCCCGGTCCGGCAGCAGGCGTCGGTACACGTAGGGCAGGTCCGCGTTCGCGACGACGACGTCGGCCGGCAGGGTGCGCCCGTCGCCCAGCACGACGCCGGTCGCCCGCGCCCCGGCGACCTCGATGCGCTGCACCGGCGCGCGGTAGGCGAACGTCACGCCCAGGTCGGCCGCGCGCTCGGCGAGCACCTCCGCGATCCGGTACATGCCGCCGGTGGGGTACCAGACCCCGTGCGCGAGCTCGGTGTACGGGGTGAGGGAGAACGTCGCCGGGGCGCTGAACGGGCTCAGGCCCATGTAGACGTCCTGGTAGGTGAACGCCGCCTTGAGACGATCGGAGGAGAAGAACCGCCCCATGTGGCGGTGGTGCGGCAGCAGGGCCTTGACCTGCAGCGCGAGCAGGGCGTTCGCCGGCGTCACGAAGTCCGACCACCTGCGGAAGTCGCGGTCCACCAGACGCGGCATGCCGAGGTGGTAGTGCCGTCGACCCTCGTCCAGGTAGCGCAGGAAGCCGCTGAACGCCCCCGGCTCGATCGCCTCCAGCTGGCCGCGCATCGCGAGCAGGTCGGACGTCATCGCCAGTCGCGCGCCGTCGTCGAACACGACGTCGTAGGTCGGGTCGACCCGCTGCGGCGCGAGCGCGGCGTCCAGGTCGATGCCGAGGTGCTCCAGCTCGGTCCGGTAGAGCAGCGGCATGATCAGCAGGGTCGGGCCGGTGGAGAAGGTGTGGCCCTCGCGGGTGAACTGGCCGACCCGCCCGCCCGGGCCGCCGTTCTTCTCGACGACGGTGACCCGCAGGCCCCGCCGCGCCAGGTGGACGGCGGCGGAGAGCCCGCCGATCCCGGCGCCCACCACCACGGCCGACGTGCTCATCCGCGCCCTCCCTCGCGTACGTCCGCCGGCCCGGGCCGCCGGAGGGCCGACCGGACGGTGCCGGCGGCGATGGTCAGCCCGCCGCGCGCGGTCGCGCGCTCGGGGTAGCCGGCGCGCAGGCGGTACCCGTCGCGCTCGATCGCGTCGAGCACCCACTCGAAGCGCGCGACGTACGCGTGCCCCGCAAGGCGGCACCGGGCGTTGTCGACACGGGCGAGGTACGCGCGCCCGCTCGCGAAGCAGGACCTGGCGAGGGCCACGCGGTCGCGGACCCAGGCGCGCAGGGCGGGCTCGGCCAGGTCGGCGAACGACGGCGCCGCACCGGCGAGCAGCTCCGCCGGCACGTTGCAGTAGCCCGCGTCGAGGTCCTCCGCCAGGTCGCGGAGCATGTGCGCCACATGGGCGCCCGTGACGGCGACGTAGCGGGCCTCGTCGCGCGGGCTGTCGCAGCCGTGGCCGATGCAGTGGTGGATCGCCTCGGTGACGGCGACCGCGAGGTCGCGGGTGCAGGTGTCGAGCTCGCCGGCGCCGACGAGCCGTCCGCGCCGGGCGGCGTCGAACGCCATGACGTCGAGCATCGACGTGAGCGACTGGCGCAGCCCCGCGCCGTCGGGACCGGCCGCTACCGCCGTGTCCGCCAGGTGCACGAGCAGGCGCTCCTCGGGGACGAGGTCGGCGGGGCGCTCGCCGGCGAGGACGCGCCGCTCGCGGGCCACCAGCTCCAGGCGCGCCTCGGCGTCCGGCAGGTGCTCGTCGACGAGGTCGTCGAGCCAGCGGAACCAGGCGTAGATGGCGAAGGCGTCCTCGCGGCGGGCCCGGTCCGCGAGCCAGCGGATCGTCAGGTACGACTGCCTGCTCGCGGCCCGGGTCGAGCCCGCTGCGCCGACCTCCGCGACCGTGCAGGCGGGGGACCCGGCAGCACCGCGCTGCGTCATCGGCACCCTCCGCTCGACACACCCGTGACGACGCTAGTGACGCGGACGCTCCCCCACCCGGGCCTTGTGACCCACGCCACGGGGCAAAGGGCCGCCGCGCAGGCCTCAGGCGTCCGGGTTCGCGGGGCGGGGTCGGTCGTCGGGACCAGCCAGCATCACGCTGATGTGGCCGTTGGGCTCGAGGAACGCGCGCCGCACCCGGGCCGGGTCCTCGACGCCCTGGAGGCGCAGCTGTGACATCACCTCGTCCATCGACATGAACTCCCGGCGCAGCGCGCGGCGGTTGACCACCCCGTCGACGATGAGCGGCCGCGGGCGGGCCTTGATCAGCCTCGCGACGCGGGGCCACCGGTAGGCGACGGCGTCGGCCGCGACGCTCCAGAACAAGATGGTCACGACGACCACGAACCCCTCGGCGATCGACGACGCGTCACCGGTCAGCCCCGCGCTCGCGGCGTCGGCGACGAGCACGACGACCAGCACGTCGGTCAGCCCGAGGCCACCGGACTCGCGCTGGCCGACGACGCGCATGAGCAGCAGCAGCATCAGGTAGGTCACGGTGCCGCGGACGACCAGCTCCGGCACGGGCGTGGCGAGCTGGAACATCGACCCCCAGTCGGGCACGGACCACCTCCGGCGCAGGCATCGGCGCGTGGCCCCACCGTGCCCCGGACCTTCCCGCGCCGCCAGCGGTGGCGCGGGCGGTGCTGCGACCGGCGCGGGGACTGCGTAGAAAGGACGGATGAGCACGCCCCTCGAGGACTACGCCCTGCTGTCGGACCTGCGCACGGGCCCGCTGGTGTCGCGGGACGGCAGCATCGACTGGCTGTGCCTGCCGCGGTTCGACTCCCCCGCGGTGTTCTCGGCGATCCTCGGCGGTCCGGACGACGGACGCTGGCAGCTGTCGGCGGTGGACGGCGAGGTGGTCGAGCGGCGGTACCTGCCGCAGACGTTCGTCCTCGAGACCACGTGGCGGACGCCGACGGGACGCGTGCGGGTCACCGACCTCCTGCCGCCGAGCACGGCCCGCGGGGACCTGGTGCGCCGCGTCGAGTGCCTCGAGGGCACCGTCGATGTGGAGCACGACCTGCGCCTGCGGTTCGACTACGCGCGCGCGACGCCGTGGGTGCGCGTGGTCGACGACGCGGGCGGCGCGCCCGCGCTGCTCGCCCTCGCGGGCCCGGACGCGCTGCGCATCAC
>JAEZAR010000086.1 GCA_023430425.1 Actinomycetes bacterium
GCTCTATTCCCTGCCGCTTTCGGCCGCTGGGCTGGAAGCGAACGGGCTCTTCTACAACACTGACCCGGCCACCGCGATTTCGTCCGGTCCGTACATTCTCTCGGAGTGGTTGCCCGACCAGAGCGCGACCGCGATCCGCAATGAGAAGTACACCGGTACCCTGCCGGCGCTGGTGGATGAGGTGCGCGCCGTGCTGACCACCTCAGACAACTTCTTCACCCTCTATCAGGCGAATGAAGTCGACTACATGCTGAGCCCACCGCCGGCCGCGTTGACCATCATGATGAGCGACGAGGAGACGGCCAAGGAAGTCTATTCGGGTGTGGGCGACTTCCCGACGTATTACGTCTTCTTCGATGTCAATACCGAGCCGTGGACCGATCTCAAGGTGCGCCAGGCGTGGAGTCACGCCATCGACCGCGACACCCTGCAGCAGAGTGTGCTCGGTCCTAGCGGCGTCCCGGCGTATTCATTCCTGGCGCCCGGATTCCCGGCCAGCGACTCTGAAGCCCTCAAGGACATCCAGGCCTACGATCCAGAGAAGGCCAAAACACTGCTGGCAGAGGCTGGTTATCCCAACGGCGACGGCTTCCCCAAGCAGCAGCTGATGCTGCGTGCGCCGAGTCCGCTGGAGCAGACCGCTGCCGAGGCGATCGCCGCCATGATCAAGCAGAACCTGAACATCGATGTGGAGCTCGTCGGCCAGGATCAGCAGGGCTATATGGCCGCGTTGACCGCCAAGCCGACCCAGATTCCGCTCGGGTTCATCCGCTACGGCATGGACTTCTTCGACCCATTCAATATGTTGGGGCTCTGGCTCTCGGGCGGTCGCCACTCATGGTCGAATGCCGACTATGACGAAAAGGTGCGCGCCGCCGCCGAGTACCTGGGCGATCCGGAAGAGCGCTTGAACATGTTCAAGGAAGCCGAGCGGATCCTGGTCGAGGATGTGCCGGCGGTGTTCGTCTACCATGGCAAGGAAGTGCAGTTCATCAAGCCGTGGGTGACCGGCGACTTCATCAAGCCGGACGACAACGGTATTACCGCCATCCACTGGCCGGGCTTCACCACCATGAGCACGGTGCCGGCCGAGATGATGATCGCGGACACCGGCCCGGAGCGGTAGTCGACGCAAAACGCACGTCACTGCCACGCAATTAGTCAGCAATTGGAACGAGGAGGCGCCAAAGCGCCTCCTCGTTCTGTTGATTGACTCAGCACTAAGACGCTGGGTTCCGGCCCCCGTGCATGACCAGATGAGTGCGGCGCGATCCCACATTCGAGTTCAATTGCCGTTAGATAAGCGAACCGTCGCGTGTTGCGGTCGTTTGCGTGGGTGGGGGAAACGCGCAAGAATGGAACGATGTGCGCTACCAGCCGTGAAGACTGCTGGAGAAACCAGCCTGCGTGGCGACAGAGAGAAATAATGTTTCAGGAAAAACGGAACAATATCGAACTTGGCAATCGGCTTTTCAGGGAGTCGATCGATCGGAGAACCGTGTTGCGCGCTTCGCTTGCAGCCGGGTTAGGGATGTTCGGCGGCGCGATGCTGCGCGGTGGCGCGCTGGCCGCATCGTCAGGATCCAGCCGGGCTGTGGGCCAGGCGTTCCAGAAGGCAGAGGCAACTCCCGCCGCGCGGCAAGTGCTGGTGCTGGTGGACGATGCCTCGTCTGCCAAATACATCGATCTTTTCCTCAGTGCCTATGAGCGTCCAGTGGCTGCGGCGTCCGATCTCTTCAGCGAACCACTGGTGCGGCTGAACAAGGATTTCGAGCTCCTGCCAGCTGCGGCCGAATCCTGGCAAAGCTCTGAGGACGGCAAGACCTGGACCTTCAAGATTCGCGAGGGCCTGACCTGGAGCGATGGCAATCTGGTGACCGCGACCGACTGGGTCGCGCCCTTCCAGAATGCCGCTTCGCCCGAGATGGCCTGGGATTTCAGCTGGTATTTCCAGGGAGCGTTGAAGAACTGGGCCGAAGCGATCGCCGGTACGGTCGGAGTCGAGCAGATCGGCGTGCGCCGGGGCGCCAACGACTATGAGCTGGTTTTCGAGACGGTGGCCCCGGCACCGTACCTGCCGGCGATGTTGCTCTATTCCAACCCGCTCTCGGCAGCGGGACTCGCGGCGCACGGTCCGCTCTACAACACCGATCCGGCAACGGCCATCTCTGCCGGTCCCTACATTCTTTCCGAGTGGGAGCCGGATCAGCGGATCACCTATGTGCGAAACGAGGCCTACACCGGCACGCTGCCGGGACTGGTCGATGAAGTACGCATCGAGCTCACGACGCCCGAGAACTATTTCACCCTCTACCAGGCGAACGAGATCGACTTCATGCGCAACCCGCCTCCGGCGGCATTGACGATCATGCAGAACGATGAAGCGACTGCGGCGGAGATCTATTCGGGCGTTGGCGACTTCCCAACGTACTACATCTTCTTCGATGTGACCTCTGAACCGTGGACCGACCTGCGTGTGCGGCAGGCATGGAGCCATGCCATCGATCGGGACGCGCTCGCGCAGAGCATCCTTGGCCCGAATGGCATCCCCGCCTATTCCTTCCTGGCTCCGGGCTTCCCTGCCAATAACACCGACGGGCTCAAGGACATTCAGGCCTACGACCCAGAGAAGGCGCGGGCGTTGCTGGCCGAAGCCGGCTATCCGGATGGTGATGGCTTTCCGAAGCAGCAGCTCATGTTGCGCGCCCCGACTCCGCTCGAAGAGACTGTGGCGCAAGCCCTGGGCGCGATGATCAAGCAGAACCTGAATATCGATGTCGAAGTCGTGCAGCAGGATGCGCAGGGCTACATGGCCGCGCTGACCGCGCAACCGACGCAGATTTCGCTCGGATTCATCCGCTATGGCATGGACTTCTTCGATCCGTACAAC
>JAEZAR010000121.1 GCA_023430425.1 Actinomycetes bacterium
CCACGGACCCGTACGGGATCGGGACCGGGTCGCAGCGCGGGTCGGCCGCCCAGGGGGAGAGCGCCGTCGCGTGGGCCCTGCAGCAGGTGGGCAAGGACTACGTGTACGGCGCCAGCGGGCCGGACTCGTTCGACTGCTCGGGCCTGACCATGCGCGCGTGGCAGGCGGCCGGGCTGTCGATCAACCGCAGCTCGCGCGACCAGTACCGCCAGGTCTACAAGATCGCCTACGACGCCCTGCGCCCGGGCGACCTGGTGTTCTGGGGGACGAACCCGGCCGACCCGGGGTCGGTGTACCACGTGGCGATGTACGTCGGGAACGGCCAGATCGTCGAGGCATCGCGCCCGGGGGTGCCGGTGCGCGTGACGAGCATGCGCTGGGCGAGCACCATGCCGTACGCCGGTCGACCCTGAGCGAGGGTGTGGGCGCCCGGGCCGAACACAGGTGTCGTCGGGGCGGGCGACCGGGTCAGTGCCCGGGGCGTGTGGTGTAGCCGGCGTCGATCGCGCGCTGACGGCTGGCCTGGATCTCGGCCTCCGCCGCGGCCTTGTCCGCCCAGTACGCGCCCTCGACGGACTTGCCCGGCTCCAGGTCCTTGTAGACCTCGAAGAAGTGCTGGATCTCGAGGCGGTGGAACTCCGACACGTCGTCGATGTCCTGGCGCCACGACGCCCGCTGGTCACCCGCGGGCACGCACAGCACCTTGTCGTCGCCGCCGGCCTCGTCGCGCATCCGGAACATCCCCAGCGCCCGGCAGCGGATCAGGCACCCCGGGAACGTCGGCTCCTCGAGCAGCACGAGCGCGTCGAGCGGGTCGCCGTCCTCGCCGAGCGTCCCCTCGATGAACCCGTAGTCGTCGGGGTACCGGGTCGAGGTGAAGAGCATGCGGTCGAGGCGGATCCGGCCCGTCGCGTGGTCCAGCTCGTACTTGTTCCGGTTGCCCTTGGGGATCTCGATCGTGACGTCGAACTCCACGGTTCTCCTTCGCTGTGCGACGGTCCGTCCCGACCCGCGGCCGGTGGGCCGGGCGGGCGTGCCGGTCATTAGTGTGGCGCACGGGCCACCGGGTGCGCACAGGCGGATCGCCGCGCGTGCCGGCGGGGGCCCGTGCGACGACGAGCGAGCGACGGGACGAGGACGGCGAATGGCCCGCGGGGCACGGTGGGCGGTCGGGACGACCGCGGTGGTGCTGGTCCTCGGGGCCGGCGGCTACGCGGCCGCCGACGCCGTCGACGCCGTCCCCGGCTGGGTCACCCTCTCGCCGCCGCCGCCGACGCCCGCCCCCTTCCCGACGCCGGACGTCGACCCGGTCCCGGAGCCCGGGGCGGTCGTCGGGTACCTCGACCCCGCGGCCCCGCTCCCCTCCGCGGACGGGGTCCAGACGCTCGCCCGGGCACTGGTGGCCGACCCCCGCACGGGGGCGTCGACGTCCGTGCTGGTCGCGGACGTGCTCACCGGCGAGGTGCTCGCCGACGTCGGTGGCGACGTCCCCCAGGTCCCGGCGTCGACGACCAAGCTGCTCACCGCGGTCGCCGCCGTCACCGCGCTGGGCACCGAGCGCACGCTGCCGACCCGGGTCGTCCAGGCGGAGCCGGGCCGGGTGGTGCTGGTCGGCGGCGGGGACATGCTGCTCGGCGCCGGGCCCGGCATCCCCGACGCGGTCAACGGCCACGCCGGCCTCACGGACCTCGCGGTCTCCACCGCCCAGGCGCTGCTCGCCGCCGGTGCGACCCAGGTGTCGCTGGGCCTCGACGACTCGCTGTTCGCGGGGCCGGCGTACTCGCCGACCTGGGAGGCGAGCTACATCCGCTACGTCGCGCCCGTCGCGGCGCTCGCGGTGGACGCGGGCCGCACGAACCCCGACGTCTACGCGGTCCGGCACGCCGACCCCGCGCTGGAGGGGGCCCGCCTCTTCGCCACGCTGCTCGCGGCGCAGGGCGTCACCGTCGTGGGCGGGCCCGTCCGGGAGGCCGCGCCCGCGGGGGCGACCCAGCTGGCGGCCGTCGAGTCCGCGCCGATGCGTGACCTCGTCCGGTACATGGTCCAGCAGTCCGACAACACCGTCGCCGAGGCGCTCGGCCGCCTCGTCGCCGTCGAGCTCGGCCAGCCCGGCAGCTTCGAGGGGGCCACGCGCGCCGTGCTCGCCCAGGTGGCCGCCCAGGGCGTCGACGTGACGGGGGCGGCGATCCGTGACTGCAGCGGGTTGGACGCCGCCTCGGTGATCCCCGCGCGCGTGCTCGTCGACACCCTGGTGCACGCGTCCGCGCCCGGGAACGCCGCGCTGCTGCCGGTCGTCGTCGACCTGCCCGTCGGCGGCTGGCAGGGCACCCTGAACGACAGGTTCGGCGACGGTGCCGCGCGTGGGCTCGTGCGCGCGAAGACGGGCAGCCTCCCGGGTGTGACGTCCCTCGCCGGCACGCTGCTCACCCAGGAGGGCCGCCTGCTCGCGTTCGCGGTGCTCGCCGACGCCACGGGCGCGGTGGGCCAGGACCGCCCGCGTGCCGCGCTCGACGCCTTCGTCACCCAGCTCGCCGCGGTGCCGTCGGGCCCGTCGGCGGCGTCGGCGGCGGCGGCGTCGGGCGGATAGCGTGGGCCGGTGACCCCGTCCCGTCCCGACCGTCCCGACCGTCCCGACCGTCCCTCCCGTCCCGGCCGGCCGTCCCCCGCGTCCCGGCCGGCGCCCACGGT
>JAEZAR010000128.1 GCA_023430425.1 Actinomycetes bacterium
CCGGGGCGCACCCGAGCCGCCGTCGACGCGACGCTCGCCGAGGTGAGCGCGCGGCTCGCCGCCGACGCGGCGGTGACCGGCGCGGTCGACTCCCTGGAGCTGCGGGTCGTCAGCGCCGACGGCGGCGCAGCGCCCGGGCGATGACGAGCACGACGAGCGCGCCGAGGAGCTGGCCGCCCAGGACGGCGCGGTTGAGGTCGAAGGCCGGCTCCCAGCTCACCTGGGAGCCGCGGACCACGTAGACCCCGACCGGGGACACCCCGACGCCGAGGCCGCCGCCGGAGCCGCTGCCCACGCCGGCCCGGTCGGTCCCACGCTCCTCCCACTCGCCGTCGCCGCCCCCGAAACCCGACCCACCGACGACGCGGGCCACCGGGACCAGGGTGACGTCGTCGCGCACGATCGGCTCCCCGAAGGCCCGGCGCACGTGGATGAGCCCGCGGGAGACCCGGATCGGGTCGCTGCGGGGCCCGGGCCGGCGCCGGCGGGCGTCCCGCTCGGTCGGGCGGCTGGTGCGGTCGTCGCTGCGTGCGGTGTCCATCCGCCCATCGTGCCCCCTGGCGGCCCCGGTCGGGCAGGGGCGGTCCGCCCTCGGCGGCCGGCGTCCTCGCCGGTCAGGCCGGGCTTCGGCAGGGCGTCGTCGCGGTGAAGGCGTCGGCGTCGGCCAGCACCTGGGCGAGCGTGCTCACCGGGACGATGAAGGACTGGCCGGCGGCGTTCTTCGCGTACACGACGCCGACGACCCGGCCCTGCGCGTCGAGCACGGCCGAGCCCGAGCTGCCGGGCTCGACCGGCGCGTCGGTGACGAGCACCTCGCCGAGGTTCTCGTTCAGCGGGTCCGTCGTGGCCCCGATGACGCGTCCCTCGGTCACCGTGAGGCTGCCGCCCTGGGGGTAGCCGACCACGGTGACGACGTCGCCGCGGACCGGGTCGGCGTCGGCGAGCTCGGGGGAGGAGGGCAGCTCCTCGGCCGTGCGGACCAGGGCGAGGTCGGCGATCGACGCGGTGCTCGCCGCTGTCACGTCGATGTCGCGACCGTCGTACGTGGACACCTGGAGCTCGGCGGAGTCCGCGACCACGTGCTTGTTCGTGATGAGCGTCGTCGCGTCGATCGCGAAACCGGACCCGGTGGACAGGGACCCGCAGCCGACGTTGCGGATCCGCACCGCCATCCGCTGCACGGCGTCGAACCCGTCGGGGGTCAGGCCGGAGGGCCGCTCGACAGGGGGCTCGCTCGGCACGAAGCTGTGGACCGCCTCGGGCGGGCGCACCGGGAAGTCGGCGCACGCCGACAGGGGCGCGACGGCCAGCGCGAGCAGCGCCGCCACCAGCCGCCGACGGGCGCGGCCAGGTCGTCTCATCGCGACAGCTCGAGCTGGAGGGAGATGTTGGCCTCGCTCGCCTCCTGGCAGAGCGCCTCGACGTCGGTCTCGAACTGGGCGAGCTGTTCCGGGTCGTACGGCGGCGTGCTCACCGTGGGGTCGGCCTGCTGCTGGAGGTACCCGATGAGCTCCTGCTGGCCCTGCACGCACCTGTCCAGCGCGAGCGCGACGCCCCCCGCCGCCTCGCTGACCCGCTGCTGGTAGTCGACGAGCTGCTGGGTGATCTCCCAGTCGTCGAGCGCCTGGTTCTTCTCGTCCGCGAGCTCGACGATGCGCGCGTGCGCCGTCGACAGCTGGGCGCGCACGGCCTCCAGCTCGGCCTGCGAGCCCGCGAGCTGGTTGCGGGTCCCGGCGAGGTCGTCACCGAGCTGCTGCGCCGTCCGGAGGTAGCCGCCCGCCTGGGCGCGCCACTCGTCGGCGCTCACCCACAGGTAGCCGGCGAGCCCAGCGAGGGCGAGCGCGACGACTCGCTGCCCGAGGGCGCGGACACGGCGCAGCCCTCCGAGTAGCAGCCCTGCACGACCCCGCTGCGAGCAGCGACGACGACATCGGGAGGACGGATGGACACCCAGGCCCAGGGATCGACCACGACCGCGGCGACGGGTGGCGCGCCGCCATGGCTGCGTGACGCGGTGCGCCGGCTCGAGTCGGACGACCGCTGGGATCCCGTCGCGGATTCCCTGACCGACGCCGCCGAGCCGCTGACCAGCGGGACCGCGGGGAGCGTGCTGCGCGGCGAGTGGCTCGGCCACGCGCTGCATCCCCTGATGACCGACCTGCCGATCGGCTGCTGGACCTCGTCGATGCTGCTCGACCTCGTCGGCGGCAGGCGGTCCCGGGCGGCGTCACGACGACTGGTCGGTCTGGGCGTGCTCACCGCGCTGCCCACTGCCGCGACCGGCCTGGTCGAGCTGTCGAGCATCGAGGACCGCAGGATCCGACGAGTGGCCGCCGTGCACGCCCTCGGCAACACCGTGGCGCTCGGCATGTACGCGGCGTCGTACTCCGCCCGACGGCGGCAGCACCACCTCCGCGGCGTCGCCCTCGGCATGGCGGGCGGCACGGTCGCCTCGGTCACCGGCTTCCTGGGCGGGCACATGTCCTTCGCACGCGGCGCGGGGGTGCAGGACCGCGGGATCGACCACTCGCGCGCGGCGCCCGGCGCAGCGGAGGCCACCAGGCCGGCGGACGAGGTGCGCGGGAGGGGGAGCTCCGACCTGCTCGGCGTCGAGCAGGCCGCGCAGGAGCTGACCATGGCGGTCGAGCAGGTGCACACCCTCGTCGACGAGGGCATCCTGCAGACCGGCCAGACCGACCCGCCTCGGTTCCGGCGCGAAGACGTCGAGGCGGTCAGGTTGATGTGCGGCTGATCAGGCTGTCCGCGGCCGCGCTGGTCTCGGTCAGATCCATGACGGCCTCGCCGTCGGCGTCGTCCGGTCCGGCGTCGCGGTCGACGCCGTGCAGGAACTCGTGGCGGGTCAACGG
>JAEZAR010000188.1 GCA_023430425.1 Actinomycetes bacterium
GGGCGGCGGGGCGGCCCGGCCCCGGGGGGGGGGGGCGCGACCCGTCTGCGGCCCCTACCCCAGAAGCAGGAGGACAGCGACGTGGTGGACCACCCCCGGGCGACCCGGCTCGCCGAACGGATCCAGGAGATCGTCGCGCGGGTGCTGGACACCCGCGTCAAGGACCCCCGTCTGGGGTTCGTCACCGTCACGGGCGTCCGCGTCACGGGCGACCTCCAGCACGCCTCGGTCTTCTACACCGTGCTGGGGGACAGCGAGGCGCGCGCGGGCTCCGCGGCGGCCCTCGAGTCGGCCAAGGGCCTCATCCGCTCCGAGGTCGGCCGCCAGACCGGCGTCCGCCTGACGCCGACGCTCGAGTTCGTTCCGGACGCGCTGCCCGAGACGGCCGCGAGCATCGCCGACGCCCTGCGCGAGGCGGCGCGCCGTGACGCCGAGGTGGCGGCGCTCGCCGCGTCCGCGCAGTACGCCGGCGACGCCGACCCGTACCGGCACCCGGACGACGGGGCCGACCCGGACGACGACACGGACGAGGACGACCGGGACGCGGAGCGCGCGTGACCGACGGCCTCGTCGTCGTCGACAAGCCGGCGGGCCTGACCAGCCACGACGTCGTCGCCCGGGTGCGGCGCCTCGCCGGCACCCGGCGCGTCGGGCACGCGGGCACGCTCGACCCGATGGCGACGGGTGTGCTGGTGCTCGGCGTCGACCGCGCGACCCGCCTGCTCACCTACCTGGTCGGCGCCGACAAGGAGTACCTGGCGACCGCGCGCCTGGGCGTCGCGACGACCACCGACGACGCCGAGGGCGAGGTCGTCGCCGTGACCGACGCCGCGGCGGTGTCCGAGGCGGACGTCGCCGCGGCGGTCGTCCACCTCACCGGCCCCATCGCGCAGGTCCCGTCGTCGGTCAGCGCGATCAAGGTGGCCGGTCGGCGTGCGTACGCGCGCGTGCGGGCGGGGGAGGAGGTCGAGCTCCCGGCGCGCCCCGTCGTCGTGCACGCACTCACCGTCACGAGCACCCGGCGGACGGTCGCCGACCGGGTCGAGGTGCTCGACGTGGACCTCGCCGTGACCTGCTCCTCGGGCACGTACGTGCGCGCGCTGGCACGTGACCTCGGCGCTGCCCTCGGGGTGGGCGGGCACCTCACCGCCCTGCGCCGCACCCGGGTCGGCGGGTACGGCCTGGACGTCGCGCGCACCCTGGACCAGCTCGCCGAGGACCTCGGGGTGCTGCCGATGGCGGACGCCGCCCGGGCGGCCTTCGCCGCGCGCGAGCTCAGCGTGGCGGAGGCGCGCGAGCTCTCCTACGGTCGCGCCGTGGCCGCGTCCGGTGCGGGCACCCGGGACGCCCCGGTGGCGGCCTTCGCGCCGGACGGCACCCTCGTCGCGCTCCTCGTCGACGAGCGGGAGCGGGCTCGTCCGGTGCTCGTGCTCGCCCCGGCCTGACCTGCGCGTGCCCGTGCGGGGACCGCGTCGATGGGCGCGCTCCCAGATTCGTCCGGCCGGGACGTCCGACTCCCTTGTGACGCCGCGTCTGTATCGGTAACGTGCACGCACCGGCACACCGGCTGCCGGAGCGTGCGGCACGGTCCGCCCGTGGCGCATGGGAGCGCTCCCAGAATCGGAGACGACGTGGTTTCCTTCAGCAAGAGGCGCGGCCGTGCGGCCGCAGTGGGCGGCGCAACCGCCGGTGTGCTGGTGATGGCCTCCGCCCTGAGCCCGATCGCCGCCGCAGCGCCCGTCACCGAGGTGCACGACTTCGCCGACGGCGTCCAGGGCTGGTTCTCCTACCCGGGCACGTCCGCGGCCACGTCGGCCGAGAGCGGCGAGCTGTGCACAGTGGTCCAGGACCACACGGGCAACCCGTGGGACGTCGCGGTCCAGCACGACGCCGTCGCGTACGAGGACGGCACGACCTACACGGTCTCGTTCGACGCCCACGCCTCGAAGGCGGTGTCGATCCCGATGCAGGGCGGCGGCGCGTACCCGGACGTGTTCGGTCACGCCGTCACGCTCGACGGCTCCGCCACGCCGCAGCACGTCGAGTTCGACTTCACGCCGGACGGCTGGTCGGCGCCGGCGGGCAACGTCTCGTTCCAGCTGGGCAACCAGGGAACCGGCTACACCTTCTGCATCGACGACTTCTCGATCGCCCCGGCCTTCCCGGAGCTCATTCCGAACGGCGACTTCGCGAGCCCGACCCTCGACCCGTGGTTCGCCGCAGGCGCGCTCGGCACGCCCGACCTCTCCTCGGGCTCCCTCGTCCTCCCGGTGACGGGGGGTGGCCAGTACGACGGGGTGGGCTTCAACGGCGTGCCGATCACGGCGGGGAAGGCCTACACCCTGACGTTCCACGCCTCGGCGTCGTCCGAGAAGACGATCCGCGTCGTCGTCGGCCAGAGCGACGCCCCCTACGGGACCGTGCTCGACTCCACGGCTGCGCTCACCCCCGAGGGCGACACCTACACGTACACCTTCACCGCATCCGCGACGTACCCGGCGGTCAGCGCCGCGGGCGACCCGGCGGGCCAGCTCGCCTTCCAGATCGGCGGCCGCGGGGACGGGTGGACCTTCACGCTGGACGACGTCTCGCTGAAGGAGAGCGCGACGCCGCCCCCGCTCTACGAGCCCGAGACCGGCCCGCGCGTCCGCGTGAACCAGGTCGGCTACCTGCCCGAGGGTCCGAAGCGCGCCACCCTGGTGACCGCCGCGACCGAGCCGGTGGCGTGGGAGCTGCGCGACGGCGCCGAGGTCGTGGCGCAGGGCGTGAGCCGGCCCGAGGGCGTCGACCCGACCGCGGGCATCAACGTCCACGTCATCGACTTCTCCGGCGTCACGGAGACCGGCACCTATACCCTCGTCGCCGACGGCGAGACCAGCTACGAGTTCGTCGTCGACGCGGACATCTACGCCCAGCTCCGCTACGACGCGCTCGACTACTTCTACCCGGTGCGCAGCGGCATCGCGATCGACGGGTCGATCATCGGCGACGCGGAGTACACCCGTCCCGCCGGGCACGTGGAGAACCCGGCGAGCACGCTCGTCGCCGAGAGCCCGAACAAGGGCGACGTCGACGTGGAGTGCCTCACCGACGCGGCGGAGAGCGGTACCTACTCCTACGGCGACTGGACGTGCGCGACGACCGACGGCGCTACCTACGCCCTCGACGTCACGGGCGGCTGGTACGACGCCGGTGACCACGGCAAGTACGTCGTCAACGGCGGCATCGCCGTCGCGCAGCTCATGAGCACGTACGAGCGCACGCTCCACGCGGCGACCGGTGACCCGGGCGACCTCGGCGACGGGACGCTCGACATCCCGGCGGCCGAGCAGACCAACGGGGTGCCGGACGTGCTCGACGAGGCGCGCTGGGAGCTCGAGTGGATGATGAGCATGCAGGTGCCCGCGAACGCGGTGCAGTACGCCGGCATGGTCCACCACAAGATCCACGACATGGGCTGGACGGGCCTGCCGCTCCTGCCCGACCAGGACCCCCAGGCGCGGTACCTGCACCGGCCGTCGACGGCGGCGACGCTCAACTTCGCCGCGGTCGCGGCGCAGGGCGCCCGCCTGTGGGAGCAGTACGACGCGGAGTTCGCCGCCGACCTGCTGGCCGCGGGCCTGGTCGCGTGGGACGCGGCGCTCGCCACCCCCGCGCTGTACGCCCCGGGCGACATGGGCGGCAACGGCGGTGGCCCGTACGACGACAGCGAGGTCGGCGACGAGTTCTACTGGGCCGCTGCCGAGCTGTTCCTCACCACGGGTGAGGCGGAGTTCGAGGAGCACGTCCTCGGCAGCGAGTACCACACCGCCGACATCTGGACCGAGAGCGGCATCACCTGGGGCGCCACCGCGGGCCTCGGGCGCATCGCCCTCGCCACGGTGCCGTCCGACCTGCCCGGTGTGCGGGCGATCCGCGCGTCGGTCGTCGCAGGCGCGGAGAGGTACCTCGGGTGGCAGGCGGAGCAGCCGTTCGGCACCACGTACCCCGGCCTGGACGGGGTGTACGAGTGGGGCTCGAACTCCATGGTGCTCAACAACCAGGTGGTCCTCGCGACCGCCTTCGACATCACCGGCGAGCAGCGCTTCGCCGACGGGGTGCTCGAGGCGATGGACTACCTGCTCGGCCGCAACGCGCTGAACACCTCCTACATCACGGGCTACGGCGAGGTGTACTCGGAGAACCAGCACAGCCGGTGGTTCGCGAACTCCCTCGACCCGGCGCTCCCGAACCCGCCTGTGGGCGCCGTCTCGGGCGGGCCGAACTCGACGGTCTCCACGTGGGACCCGACGATCTCCGGTCTCTACAACGGTGACCACATGTGCGCGCCGCAGCTCTGCTACGTCGACCACATCCAGTCGTGGGCGACGAACGAGATCACTGTCAACTGGAACTCCGTCATGTCGCAGGTCGCGTCCTTCGTGGCCGACCTGGGGGACGGCGCGCCGGAGGTGCCCGGCAGCGGCGTCGTGACCGTGGAGCCCGTCCGCGTCCTCGACGTCGCGAACGCGGCGACCGGGGCGGTGCAGTGCTGGCCGGTCGCCGGCGAGGGCCCCGTGCCCGCGGACGCCACCGGGGTCGTGCTCAACGTCACCACCGTGCGGCCGAACGCCAACGGGTACGTCGTGGTCTACCCGGACACGGCCGGGGACGGCGCCACGCCGGTGCCGAGCACCTCGACGGTGAACTTCGAGCCGGGGCACGACGTCGCCAACACGACGTTCGTGGCCCTGCCGGCCAACGGTGACCTCTGCTACGCGGTCCAGGGCGCGACGTCCGTCGGGCTGAAGGTCGACCTGAGCGGCTGGCTCACGGGTGACTCGGGCGTCGTGCTGCAGGACCCGGAGCGGCTGCTCGACACGCGGCCCGGCGGGGTGGGCGAGGTCGACGGTGCCATCCCGGCGCGCGGCACGGAGACCATCCAGGTCGCCGGCGAGCTCGGGGTCCCCGCGGACGCGCGGTCCGTGATCGCGAACGTGACGGTCACCGGCTTCACCCAGGTCGGCAACCTCCGGGTGTTCCCCGGCGGCGAGGACGTCCCGAACGCCTCGGTCGTGAACTACGCACCGGGGATCGACAAGGCGAACTCGACGGTCGTGGCGCTCGGTGAGGACGGGACGATCTCGTTGCACAACGACTCGAACGCCGCCGCGCACGTGATCGTCGACGTGCTCGGGTACACGCTGCCGGGGACCGGCCACGTCGGGATCGTGCCCACGCGCGTGCTCGACACCCGGGCGGCCACGCAGATCGGCGAGCTGTCGGGCGCGCTGACGCCCCGCACGGTGTACAGCATCGCCATGCCGGAGGACGTGGTGCCCGTGGGCGCCACCGCTGTCGTCCTCAACGTCACGGCGGTCCTCAGCCACCAGTGGTGGCCGCCGTCGCTCGGGAACCTGCGGGTCTACCCCGACTCGGCCGGCACGGGTGCGACGCCCCCGCCGAACGCGTCGACGATCAACTACATCCCCTCACGGGACATCCCGAACCTGGTCGTGGTCGACCTGCCCGTGAACGGACGGGTCAACGTCTGGTCCGACCAGTTCGCCGGCTCCGTGCACCTCGCGGTGGACGTCGTGGGGTTCATCACGCCGGTGGCGGCGGCCCCGG
>JAEZAR010000241.1 GCA_023430425.1 Actinomycetes bacterium
CCCTGGCACGGGAGATCATGGTGCCGCGTATCGACATCCTGGCGCTAGAAGTGAACACATCAATCGACGAAGCAATTGAGGCGCTCAACCGGTCGGGGCATTCGCGCGTGCCGGTGTTTGACGAAACAGTCGATAACATCATTGGCCTGCTGTATGCGAAAGATTTGCTGCGGGCGCGGTTGGAGGGGCAGAACATTGCCTCGCTGCGCAGCCTGCTCCGCCCGGCCTATTTTGTGCCCGAGGCTAAAAAGGTCGACGAGCTGCTGCGCGAGATGCAGGCCCGCAGCGTGCACATGGCGCTGGTAGTCGACGAGTACGGCGGGATTGCCGGTTTGGTGACGCTGGAAGACATTGTGGAAGAGATTGTCGGTGAAATCCGCGACGAGTACGACCAGAGCGAGGAGATGCTGTACGAGAAGGTGGGCGACGGGGAATACATTTTCCACGGGCGCATCGACATCGATGACTTCAACGGCGTGATGGGCACCAACCTGCCAAAAGAAGTGGCTGACACGCTGGGCGGGTTTATCTACAGCCAGATTGGCCGCGTGCCGACCGGCGGCGAGCAGATTGCATTTGATAACCTGGTGCTGACGGTGGAGCAGGTGAGCGGGCGGCGTATCCGCCGCGTGCGCGCGCTGTGCAACCCCAAAGTGCCCGACACACAGGAGAAGGAAAATGGCAGCAATACCGATGGATGAAACCGTTCGCCAGCAGCTTATTGAGGCTGCAACCGAGGTACGCCGCTGGGCTTATGTTCCCTACTCCAACTACCGTGTAGGCGCGGCGCTGCTCACAGAATCGGGCAAGGTTTATGACGGCGTGAACATTGAAAACGCCGCCTACCCCACCACCATTTGCGCGGAGCGCGTGGCGGTATTCAAAGCCGTTTCTGAAGGCGAGCTGCGCTTCTCGGCCATTGCCGTGGTCACCTCCAACGGCGGAACGCCGTGCGGATCGTGCCGCCAGGTGCTGGCGGAGTTCGGCGTTGATACGGTCGTGATCATCGCGGATGAGAACGGTAAAATTGTTCAGGAAACCACGGTCGGCGGGCTGCTGCCGGGCGCATTTTTACCCAGCGATCTGGCTAGAGAGTAAGCTAAAATGCCATCTACGGTGCGATCACTGCACACGGAAGCGGTGGTGCTGCGCCACAGCGATTGGGGCGAAGCTGACCGCTTGCTGACTATCTTCAGCCGCGAGGCGGGCAAGCTGCGCGCCGTGGCGAAAGGCGTGCGCAAAATGCGCTCGCGTAAGGCCGGGCACCTCGAGCCGTTCACGCGCTCCAAAGTGCTGCTGGCGCGCGGGCGCGACTTTTGGATCGTCACACAGGCCGAGACGGTAGACGCCTACCTGCCCATTGGCGAAGACCTGCTGCGCACGGCCTACGCTGCTTACGTGCTGGAACTGGTCGACCGCTTTATTTATGAAGAGGGTGAAAACCGCCCGCTGTACCAGCTTTTGGTAGATACGCTGGAGCGCGTATCTACCCTGCCCGATGCCTTCCCCGCCGTCCGGTACTTCGAAATCCGCCTGCTGGATTTGCTGGGCTTCCGCCCCGAGTTGAACAACTGCGTTCGCTGCGGCAATGAGATCAAGCCGGAGGACCAGTACTTTGACGCGGGGCAGGGCGGGGTGTTGTGCCCGCGCTGCGGCGATGGCGTGCAGACCGCGCGGCCTGTTACGGTCAATACACTGAAGTTCCTGCGCCATTACCAGCGCAGCACTTTCCGCGAGGCCAGCCGCGCGGAGCTTTCGCCTGCCGTGCGGCGCGATATGGAAAGCCTGCTCAACTACTACCTCACCTTCCTGCTGGAGCGGAAGCTCAACGCCCCGGCCTTCCTCCGCGAAGTGCGCCGCGATCACGCAGAGGAATGAGAGTGGTGTTATGCTGCGTGGTCAACAAGGTTGAACACGCAGCACAACACCAGGCCTTTCGATAAGAATTAATCGACTATAATTCACGGTTGCGATTTTTGAAGAAAAATAACTCTTTTGGAGCACCTATGAGCCAGCCGCTTGATTTCCAATCCATCATCATGACCCTGCAGCGGTTTTGGGCCGAGCAGGGCTGCATGATCTGGCAGCCGTACTACACACAGGTAGGCGCGGGTACCAACAATCCCGCCACTTACCTGCGCGTACTGGGCCCCGAACCGTGGAACGTCGCCTACGTAGAGCCCTCGGTTCGCACCGACGACGGCCGCTATGGCGAGAACCCCAACCGCTTGCAGCAGCACTACCAGTTCCAGGTAATCTTGAAGCCCGACCCGGGCAACCCGCAGGAAATCTACCTGCGCTCGCTCGAAGCTCTGGGGATCGATCCGCGCCAGCACGATATCCGCTTCGTGGAAGATAACTGGGAGTCACCGGCGCTGGGCGCGTGGGGCCTGGGTTGGGAAGTGTGGCTGGACGGTCAGGAGATCACCCAGTTTACCTACTTCCAGCAGGCGGGCGGGATGGCGCTGGACCCTGTCTCAGTGGAGATCACCTACGGGCTGGAGCGCATTGCCATGACCCTGCAGGGTGTGCGCCATTTCCAAAAATTGCGCTGGAACGAACAGCGCACCTACGGCGATGTAAACCTGCAAGGGGAGCAGGAGCACAGCAAGTATTACTACGAAATCGCCGACGTGGAGCGCGTACGCCAGATGTATAAGCTGTTTGAGGATGAGGCCAACGCCGCGCTGCAAGCCGGGCTGGTGCTGCCCGCGCACGATTACGTGCTCAAGTGCTCGCATACTTTCAACATCCTCGACTCGCGCGGCGCGGTGGGCGTAACCGAACGCGCAGCCCTGTTTGCCCGCATGCGCGACCTTTCGCGCCGGGTGGCCGAAGCCTACGCCCAGCAGCGCCAGCAGATGGAATACCCCTGGCTGGACGATACTGCTGACATCCCCGCAAAGCAGGCGCAGAAAGCCACCGCGCCCGTTGTATCCACGCAGACCGCTCCCGCGCCTTTCTTGCTGGAAATTGGCACGGAAGAGCTGCCTGCCGCCGATCTCGATGGCGCGCTGGCTTCTCTGGGTGAGAAGGTGCCCGCGCTGCTGAACGATCTGCGTTTGGAGCACAGCAGCGTGCGCGTGCTTGGCACGCCGCGCCGGTTGGTGGTGCTGGTGGAAGACCTGGCCCCGCGCCAGCCGGACCGCACCAGTGTCGTGAAGGGTCCGCCCGCATCCCGCGCCTTTGACGCGGCGGGCCAGCCCACCCCTGCCGCTGCCGGGTTCGCCAAAGGCCGCGGCCTGGATGTGAGCGCCCTTCAGGTGCGCGAAGTAGACGGCGGCAAGTACGTCGTCGCGGAAGTGCACGAGCCGGGCCGCGCTACCATGGAAGTGCTGGCAGAGGCACTGCCCGGGCTGGTTGCCGGGTTGAAGTTCGACAAGGTGATGCGCTGGAACAGCAGCGGCGTGGCTTTCTCGCGCCCCATCCGCTGGCTGCTGGCCCTGCTGGATGGCCAAGTGGTTCCGTTTGCCTACGCCGGTTTGCAGTCGGGCAGCGAAACGCGCGGCTTGCGCTTTGAAGAACCCGAACGTATTACTGTGCAGCGCCCGACGGATTACTTCGCCTCGCTGGCAAAGCAGGGCATCCTGCTCGACCCCGAGGAGCGCAAGCGCGTGATCGCCGACCAGGTGGCCAACTTGCAGCGCGAGGCGGGCGCGTCGGAAGACGTTGACCCGGCCCTGCTGGACGAAGTGACTCAGCTTGTGGAGGCGCCCACGGCCCTGCTCGGCAGCTTTGACCCCGACCACCTGCGCTTGCCCGCCGAAGTGCTCATCTCGGTGATGAAGAAGCACCAGCGCTACTTCCCCGTCCGCGCCGCGGATGGCAAGCTGATGTCGCACTTTATCGCGGTGCGCAATGGCGGCAGCCAGCACATCGACGTGGTCACCGATGGCAACGAGCAGGTGATCCGCGCACGTTTTGCCGACGCTTCCTTCTTCATCCGCGAAGACGTGCAGCACAAGCTGGAAGAGTATGTCCCCAAGCTCTCCACGCTGACCTTCCAGTTCAAGCTCGGCTCGATGCTGGATAAGACCCACCGCATCGAGCGCATTGTCGAAAAGCTGATCCCCATCTTTGGCCTGGTGGGCCAGGATGCCGACGCCGCTCGGCGCGCTGCCCAGCTGGCAAAGGCTGACCTGATGACCAACATGGTGGTCGAGATGACCTCGCTCCAGGGGATTATGGGCCGCTATTACGCCCTTAACTCGGGCGAGCGCCCGGAAGTGGCCGAAGCGATCTTCGAGCACTACCTGCCGCGGTCTGCGGGAGATATGCTGCCCAAGTCGCTGCCCGGGCTGCTGGTGGGTTTGGCCGACCGGCTGGATACGCTCGCCGGGCTGTTTGCCGCCGGGCTTGC
This sequence comes from Actinomycetes bacterium, assembly GCA_023430425.1. Next base: position 4,361 of record JAEZAR010000241.1, read on the forward strand.
C
>JAEZAR010000340.1 GCA_023430425.1 Actinomycetes bacterium
CGGTGATCTCGCGCGCCTCGCCGCCCGCGGCGAGAACGCCCAGCGCGATCCACCCGCCGAGGCCGGCGAGCAGCACGGCCGCCGCGGCGGGGACGAGGCGGCGGCGGGAGGGGAACAGGTGCTGGGCGCCGACGCCGACGCCGATCGCCCACGCGAGACCCGCCAGGAGCACGCCCGTGACGACCGGCGCCAGGCGCAGAGGCTCCTCGAGGTCGGCCAGGGTCAGGGCGAGCAGCGCACGGCCCTCCGCCACGCCGGGCTCCGCGCCGTCGAACGGGGCGACGACGACCGCGGCGGCAGCGGCGGCCGCGGCGCCGAGGACCATCGCGGCAGCCGCCGCGAGCATCGGCACCGCCACGAGCCACGCCGCTCGACGCCGGTCCATCGCACCCCCTCCGTGGTCCTTCGAACCTCTGCCCTGTAGACGTCGCCGGCAACCGGAACGCTGGCACCCTCGGCCCATCTGTGACCAAGTCGAGACTGTTTCGTGACCTTTCGACGGTCGGGCGATGATCGGACGACGGCCGGACGACGGTCCGCCCGACGGTCCGTCCGACGGCCCGGCGGAGCGTCTCCGGTTGCCGGACGCCGTCGCGGGCCGTTCGCTTCCCCCATGACCGACCACACGCCCCCGCACGCCCGCACCGCCGAGGACCCGGACGGGCCGGACGAGGCCCACCGCGTCCCGCCCGGTGTGGACCGCGAGACGGTCGAGGCCGTCGGGAAGCTCACCGCCGCGCTCGAGGTGGTCGAGCAGGCGCGGGGCGCCCTGTACGCGTTCCACCGGCTCACCGGCCGTGCGGACAACGACCTGGCGGACGCGCTGGAGGCGCTCGAGCGCGCCGGGCACATCGAGCTTGCGGCGGCCATCCGCGAGGACCTCCTCGGGCGCAACGTCCTGGCGTACCGGTGGACGTTCCAGGTGGTCGAGGACTACGACGACGGGTACTGGTCGACGTTCCGCCGCTGGGAGCAGGAGGCACGCGAGCGCCTCATGGCGGGGCGGCGGCACGTGTACGAGGCCCAGCTCAAGGAGCGCAACCGCACCCACGGGCGCCCCGGCCACGAGGCCCGCCCGGCCACCGGCGCGTAGCCGCGGGCCCGGCCGGCGCGTCGGGCGCTCCATACTGGGCCCACGCAGCGCCGCGTCACCGGGGAGGGACCGCCACATGAACGTCGTCGTCGCCGTCTTCCGCATCGCCGTCGCCGTGCTGGCGCTGGTCGCCACGCACGAGATCTGGCTCGAGGGCGACCTGGACAGCCTCGTGTACTTCACCAACCAGTCCGGGCTCATGCTCGCCGTGGTGATGACCTGGGGGGCGCTCGCCTCGCTCCGGCAGGGGGGCGTGCTGCCCCGGGCGTGGCGGGTCACCCAACCCCCCGCGTGGCTGAAGGGGGCGGTCACGCTCTTCCTCGCGATCACCGGGCTGATCGCGCACTTCGTCCTCGACCCGCCCGACCCGACCCTGGCGCCGATGTTCCTCGGGCTGACGTCGGCGCAGATCGAGCACCAGATCACGCCGATCTGCGCGGTGATCGACTTCGTGCTGTGCGACGGCCACAAGCGGCTGCGCTGGCGCAACGCCGTGTGGTGGCTGAGCTACCTGTACGCGTACGCCGTCTTCGCCCTCGTGCGCGGCGAGCTCCTCGCGACGCCGGACTACCCGTACTCGTTCATCGACCTCGCCGAGCTCGGGTGGGGCGGCCTGCTCCTCAACGTCGCCATCTACTCGGTCGGGTTCCTCGTGCTGGGGCTGGTGCTCGTCGCGGTCGACCGGGTCCTGCCGCGCACGGCGCTGCTCGGCACGGCGGGGACCCCCGACGCCGAGCCCCCGAGCACGGCGAGCGCGCGGGACGACGACCCGGCCCGCCCGGGTGCTACGCGCCTACCGGCAGGGAGCGCGTGACGGTCCCCACCGAGACCACCGAGCCCGAGGGGACGAGCTGGAGGCGGACGTCCAGCGTCGCCGCCTGCCCGGGCTCGAGCAGGCCGAGCTGGGGGCGGGACACCGCCACCTGGAGGCCGTCCGCCGTCGTGGCGACGACGTCCACCTGGTACTCCATCGCCGTGTCGGCGGAGTTCACGGCGGTGACCGGGACGACGACCGTCGAGCCGGTCCACGTCTGCGGCCCCAGCACGACGTCGGCGAGCAGGTCGTAGGGCGCCACCTTCTCCGCGGCCACCACCCGGAGCTCAGGGAGAAGCACCGAGCCGCCGGTCGTCCCGGCGTAGGTGCCCACCACCTCCGCGTGCACCCGCAGCACGTCGCCCGCGGCGATCTCGCCGACGACGGCGGGGTCGCCACGCACCACGGCCTGCGTCCCCTCCGGCACTCCCGCGGGCGGGGACGTCGCCACGGACGCGGAGTACGTGCCCGGCGCCGCCTGGTAGGCCTGCGCCACGACCGTGTACACGACGATGCGCCGACCCTCGGCCTCGTCCGGCGACCTGTCGATCTCGGACCACGTCGCGCGGTCCACGACCTCGAACTCCGCGAGGTCCGGCGGTGCGCTGGGGGTCGGCTCCGCCGGCTCGCCCGACACCGCGCCGGTGTCGGCCGTCACCTCGGGCGGGGGCGCCGGGTCCGCGCCGCCGCAGGCGGCGGTCAGCCCGACGACGACGACGGCGAGCGCCACGGGCAGCCCCGAACGACCCGGACGATCCTGACGGCGGAGCCGACCCGGACGGCGGAGCCGACCCGGACGGCCCGGACGACCCGGACGGCGGGGCCGACCCGGACGGCCCTGCCGCTGCGGGCGGGCGGTCAACCCGGGCGGGCGACTGCGGGTGGTGTGCGCGTCGGTCATGGGGCCCCCCGGCTCGTGGACCATGTGTCCGCTGTCGTCGGGCCAACAGGGTGGCACGAAGATCGGCGTGCGGCGAGCGCAGCGCTCACCCCCGCGGCGGCGGCACGAGCCAGCGGACCGACCGCATGACGTCCTGCGCGCGCAGCCACTCCCAGTGCTCGTCGCGGCGCTCCGCCCGGGCCTCGTCCCCGTCCACCCAGCCGACCATGACGTGGGTCGCCGTCCACCTGATCGCCCGTGCCGGCCGCCACTCCTCGCCGCCGTCGGACCACACGAGGTGCACGATCACCGGGATGCTCCCCATGGGCTTGACCGGCACGCTCGCGGGGCGCTCGCCGTTGGCGAGGCTGCGGGCGGCGGCACGCGGCATGTCGGCTCCGTCGATCGAACGTGTGTTCGGGAGTGTAGCGCGGCGTACCGCTCTCACGCCGCCAGTGCGGCGC
>JAEZAR010000098.1 GCA_023430425.1 Actinomycetes bacterium
CCGACGGCGAGCGCGTCGAGCCCCACGAGCACGCCGTCCGCCGGGGCGAGCACGTGCTCCGACTCCCGGGCCGTGGGCAGCGGCGCGTCGGGGTCCCCGCCCTGCGCGGCGATCATCCGGCGCCAGACGTCCATCGCCCGGCCGTCGGCGAGCGCGTCCGCGGGGTCGGTGTCCTCGCGCCCGGCCGCCGCCAGCATCTCCCGGGCCAGGGCGAGCGTGAGCTGCACGACGTCGTCGGGGCCGCCGCCGGCGAGGACCTCGACGGACTCGCGCACCTCGAGCGCGTTGCCGACGGTGAGCCCGAGCGGGGTGGACATCTCGGTGAGCAGCGCGACGGTCCGCACGCCGGCGTCCGTGCCCAGGTCGACCATGGTGCGGGCGAGCTCGCGGGCCCGCTCGGCGTCCTTCATGAACGCCCCGGTGCCGACCTTGACGTCGAGGACCAGCGCGCCGGTCCCCTCGGCGATCTTCTTGCTCATGATCGAGCTCGCGATGAGCGGGATCGCCTCGACGGTGCCCGTGACGTCGCGCAGCGCGTAGAGCTTGCGGTCGGCGGGTGCCAGGCCGGAGCCCGCGGCGCAGATCACGGCGCCCACGTCCTCCAGCTGTGCGGTCATCTCGGCGTTCGACAGCGCCGCGCGCCACCCCGCCACGGACTCGAGCTTGTCCAGCGTGCCGCCGGTGTGGCCGAGCCCGCGCCCGGACAGCTGCGGCACCGCGACGCCGCAGGCGGCGACGAGCGGGGCGAGCGGCAGCGTGATCTTGTCCCCGACGCCGCCCGTGGAGTGCTTGTCCGCCGTCGGGCGCGAGAGCGAGGAGAAGTCCAGCCGCTCGCCCGAGGCGATCATCGCGGTCGTCCACCGCGCGATCTCGTCGCGCTCCATGCCCACCAGCAGGATCGCCATCGCGAGGGCCGACATCTGCTCCTCGGCCACGACCCCGCGGGTGTACGCGTCGACGACCCAGTCGACCTGCTCGGGCGACAGGCGCCCGCCGTCGCGCTTGGTCCGGATGACGTCGACGGCGTCGAACGGCTCGCTCATGCGCGCTCCTCCAGGTCGGCGGGCCCGAAGGCGTCCGGCAGCACCTCGCGCATCGTCCGGACGCCGCTGACGGTGTCCAGCACGAGGTCGGGCCCTCCGTGCTCGTACAGCAGCTGGCGGCACCGTCCGCACGGCATGAGCACGTCACCGTGCCCGTCCACGCACGTGAACGCCACGAGCCGTCCCCCGCCGGACGCGGCGAGCGCGCTCACCAGACCGCACTCGGCGCAGAGCGTCACGCCGTACGAGGCGTTCTCGACGTTGCAGCCGACGACGACGCGCCCGTCGTCCACGAGCGCGGCCGCCCCGACGGGGAACCGCGAGTAGGGGACGTAGGCGCGGGCCATCACCTCGCGCGCCGCCGTGCGCAACCCGGCCCAGTCCACCCCGCCGGCGTCCCCGGTCACCTGGTCGCCCACCGTGCCCCCTCCCGACCCCTCACTCCTTGACGTACGGCACGCCGTCGGCCGCGGGCGCCCGGGACCGTCCCACGAGGCCGGCGACGGCGAAGAGCGTCACGACGTACGGCAGCATCAGCATGAACTGGCTGGGCACCGGGGCTCCGACGACGCTCAGGGCGCCCTCGAGGTTCGACGCGAACCCGAACAGGAGCGCCGCGAACGCCGCCCGCACCGGGTCCCACTTGCCGAAGATGACGGCCGCGAGGGCGATGTAGCCCGCGCCCGCGGTCATCTCCTTGCCGAACGAGGACACCGAGACCACCGTGTAGAACGCGCCGCCGATGCCGACCACGCCACCCGCGATGAGGACCGCGCGGTAGCGGGTGCGCTCGACCTTGATGCCGACGGTGTCCGCGGCCTTCGGGTGCTCGCCCACCGCACGCAGCCGCAGCCCCCACCGGGTGCGGTAGAGCGCGAACCACACCACGGGCACCGCCAGGTACATGAGGTAGACGACGACCGCCTGGTTGAACAGGGCCGGTCCGAGCACGGGGATGTCCGCGAGCACCGGGATCCGCAGGGGCGTGAAGCGCACGGTCTGGTTGAGCCGCTCGGCCTGCGGCACGAGCACCTCGGAGTACAGGAAGCTGGTCAGGCCGACGACGAGCACGTTGAGCACCACGCCGACGATCACCTGGTCCACGCGGTAGGTGATCGCGAAGACGCCGAGCACCAGCGCGACCAGCGCGCCCGCGAGGACCGCCGCGAAGAGCCCGGCGAAGGGGTTCTTCGCCAGCGACCCGACGACCGCCGCGAAGAAGGCCCCGGCCAGGAGCTGGCTCTCGATGGCGATGTTGACGACACCGGCCCGCTCGCCGATCACGCCGCCGAGGGCACCGAACACGAGCGGCACGGCGAGCAGGACCGCCCCGCCCACCAGGCGCGTCACCGGGAAGTCGTTCGCGCTGCCGGCCCCCGCCCACGCGAGGAACGCGACGAAACCGAAGAGCGCGAAGACCGCGGCCAGCCACAGCGGTGACGGTCGGCGCCGGGCGAGCTGCAGCCACGCCAGCGCGGTGACCACGACGAGCACGACGACGCAGACCCAGCCGAGGACCATGCCGGGCACGGAGACGTCCGGGATCCGGATCCGCTCGCTCGGGCTGGAGAACCGGAAGTTCGTGTCGCCGGAGCGGGGGGCCAGCAGCAGGAGCAGGCCGAGCAGCGCCGTGATGGCCGTGTAGGCGATCGCCGGCTTGCGGCTGAGCACCGTGACGTGGCGCAGGTCCGCGTCGACCGAGCCGGAGGACGGGGTCGTGGTCAGGGTCGCCGCGCTCACGCCGCCACCGCCTTCCGCTCGGCCCGCACCGGGCGGCGACGCCCGGGCTCGGGGATGCGGAACACCGCCCGCACGATCGGCGGTGCCGCGATGAACAGCACGATGAGGGACTGCACGACGACGACGATCTCGATCGGCACGCCCTCGGACGCCTGCATCACGGAGCCGCCGGCCTTGAAGGCGCCGAAGAGGATCGCCGCGCCCAGCACGCCGAGGGGCCGGGAGCGGCCGAGCAGCGCGACGGTGATCGCGTCGAACCCGATGCCCGCGTCGATGTCGGAGCTGAACCCGGTCGTGACCGTCCCCTGGACCTGCGTCGTACCGGCGAGCCCGACGAGCGCACCGGCCACGAGCATCACGGACACCGTGACCCGCCGGACGTCGATGCCCGCGACGCGCGCGGCGTGCGGGTTGATGCCCACAGCCCGGTACTCGAACCCGGCACGCGAGCGCTCGAGCAGCCACCACGTGAAGGCGACGGCGACGAGGGCGAAGACGAAGCCGAGGTGGAGGTTGTGCCCCGGGAACAGGTCCGGCATCTGCGCGGAGGCGAGCGTGGGCGGCGTCTTCGGGTTCGACGAGCCGGGCGCCTGGAGCAGCCCGGGGGTCGCCAGCAGGTACGACAGCAGGTACAGGGCGACGTAGTTGAGCATGATCGTCGAGATCACCTCGTGCGCGCCGGTGAAGGCCTTGAGGGCCCCGGCGATGCCCGCCCACAACGCACCCGCGAGCATGCCGACCGCCATCGCGACGAGCATGTGCAGCGGCCACGGCATCGACCAGGAGAACCCGACCCAGCCCGCGGCGGCCGCGGCGACGAGCATCTGCCCGCGACCGCCGATGTTGAACAGGCCGGCCCGGAAGGTCAGGGCGACGCCGAGCCCCGCCGCGATGAGCGGGGTGGCCCGCGTCAGCGTCTGGGTGAGGGGACGGATCGCGGTCCCGAAGTCGTCGGCCTGGAAGTTCCAGACGGCGCCCCGGAACAGGGCGTAGTAGGCGCTGCCGACCGCGCTGCCGATCGCCGAGAGCGTGTCGCCCGGGCGGGAGAAGAAGTACCCCGAGGCCTCCTGCACGGCCTCGTCGGTGACGGCGATGAGGATCGAGCCCGCGACGATGGCGAGGACGACGGCCCCGAGCGAGATCGCCCAGCCGCCCGTCACGATCCGCTGGAACACCTCGCGCCAGCGGTTGTCCTCGGCCTCGCGTCGCCGCCGGTCGGGGCCGGAGTCGCCCGACGACGCCGCGGGCTCCGACGCCATGCGTCCGCCGTCCGAGGCGCGGCCGCCCGTCGTGTCGCTCATGCTGCGGTCCCCTCCGCCGGCACGCCGGCCATCATCAGCCCGAGGACGTCGCGCGGCGTGCTCGCGGGCACGATGCCCACCACGCGGCCGCGGTACATGACGAGGATGCGGTCGCCGAGGCCGACGGCCTCGTCGAGCTCGGTGGAGACGACGACGACGGGGACGCCGGCGTCGCGCGTCTCGACGATGCGCTTGTGGATGAACTCGATGGAGCCGACGTCGACGCCCCGGGTGGGCTGGCACGCCACGAACAGGCGCAGGTCTCGGGAGAGCTCGCGGGCCAGGACGACCTTCTGCTGGTTGCCCCCGGACAGGCGTGCGACCGGCTCGTGGATGCCTTGCGTGCGGACGTCGAACTCCGTCACCGCGCGGTCGGCGAACTCGTCGCGCGCCCCCAGGCGCAGCATCCCGCCGCTGACGAACGGCGGCCCGGAGAGGCGGTCCAGCATGAGGTTCTCGGCGACGGTGAAGTCGCCGACGAGACCGTCGACGTTGCGGTCCTCGGGGACGAAGCCGACGCCCATCTCGAGGATCTCGCGCACCGACCGCCCGACCAGCTCCGACCCGTCGAGGCGGACGCTGCCGGAGACGTGCGGCTGCAGTCCCATCAGGGCCTCCGCGAGCTCCGTCTGCCCGTTGCCCTGCACGCCGGCGACGACGAGGACCTCCCCGCCCCGGACCGAGAAGCTCACGTCGTCGACGAGCACGGTCCCGCGGGCGTCGGTCACCTCCAGGCCGGAGACCGCCAGGAGCGACTCGGTGTGCTGCGCCTCGTCCTTGCGGACGGTCAGCTCCACCTCGCGGCCCACCATCATCGCCGCGAGGTCCGCGTCGGACATGTCGGGGGTCGCCTCGCCGACGACGGCGCCGCGGCGGATGACCGTGATCCGGTCGGCGACCTCACGGACCTCGCGCAGCTTGTGGGTGATGAAGACGATGGCCGCCCCCGACTCCTTGAGCTGGCGCATGATCGCCATGAGCTCGTCGGTCTCCTGCGGCGTCAGCACCGCGGTGGGCTCGTCGAAGATGAGCACGCGGGCGTCGCGGGAGAGCGCCTTGATGATCTCGATGCGCTGCTGCACGCCGACCGGCAGGTCCTCGACCACGGCGTCGGGGTCGAGGTGGAAGCCGAACCGGTCCGCGATCTCGCGCACCTTGGACCGGGCGGCCTCCAGGTCGAGGCGCCCGCCGCTGGTCGTCGGCTCGTTGCCGAGCATGACGTTCTCGGCGACGGTGAACACGGGGATGAGCATGAAGTGCTGGTGCACCATCCCGATGCCGGCGGCCATCGCGTCGCCCGGGCCGCGGAAGTGCTGCACCTCGCCGTCGAGGAGCACCTGGCCCTCGTCGGCCGTGTACAGGCCGTACAGGACGTTCATGAGGGTGGACTTGCCGGCACCGTTCTCACCGAGCAGGCAGTGGATCTCGCCCGGCTCCACGGTGAGGGAGATGTGGTCGTTGGCGACCAGGGGGCCGAACCGCTTGGTGATGTCGCGGAGCTCGAGCTTCATCGCACGATCCTCGGTGGTCCTGGGGGCTGCGTGGGACGTCCTGCCTGGCACGGGCCTGCGGGCCCATGATCGCACGCGTGGTCCGGGGGGAGGCGGGCGCCTCCCCCCGGACCACGTCAGGCGGTCACTGGTTCAGGTACGAGGTGACCTCGACCTCACCGGCGATGATGGCCTCGCGGAGCGCCTCGACCTCGGCCCACAGCTCCGGGTCGACCTTGTCCTCGAAGTTGTGCAGCGGGGCGATGCCGACGCCGTCGTTCTCGAGCGTGCCGACGTAGGCCTCGGGGTCGAAGCTGCCGCCACCCGCGGCCATGATCGCGTCGTACACCGAGACGTCCATCTTCTTCAGGATCGAGGTGAGGACCAGGTCCTGCGTGCTCGGGTCCGTCTCGAAGAAGTCGGCGTCCACGCCGATGAGCGCGATCTCGCGGCCGGAGTCGGCGATGGCGTCCATCGCGGACTGGTAGATCGGGCCGCCCACCGGGAGCAGGACGTCGACGCCCTGGTCGATGATGCCCGCGGCCGTGTTCTTGGCGGTGTCGTTGGCCTCGAAGCCACCGGTGAACTGGCCGTCGGAGCCGTCCCAGCCGATGACCTGGACGGACGTGCCCTTGACCTCGTTGTAGTGGTTGACGCCCTGGTAGAAGCCGTCCATGAAGATGGAGACCGTCGGGAAGTTCATGCCGCCGAAGGTGCCGACCTTGCCGGCCTCGGAGTAGCCGGCGGCGAGGTAGCCGGCGAGGAACGCGGCCTCGGCCGTGTCGTACAGGAGCGGCTTGATGTTCTCCGCGTCCTTCTCACCGTTGAAGTCGTTGTCCGCGGCGTCGTCGACGAGGACGTACTGCAGCTCGGGGTTCGCCATCGCCGACTCCACCGTCGCGGCCGACAGCGCGAAGCCGACGGACACGATCGTGTTGCAGTCCGCGGCGACGAGGGACTCGAGGTTCGGCTGGAAGTCCGACTCGGAGTCCGACTGGACCTCGGCGATCTCCGCACCGAGCTCGGAGACGGCCCGCTGGACCCCCTCGTAGCTCAGCTGGTTGAAGCTCTTGTCGTCGAAGCCACCGGCGTCCGAGACGATGCACGCCTTGTAGTCGACCGTCTCCTCCGCCGTCGGCTCCTCGCCGGCGTCGGTGGTCTCCTCCGGCTCCTCCTCGGGGGCCGCACCACACGCCGCCAGGACCAGTGCGGCCGCGGTGCCGAGCACCGCCGCCCTCATCGTCTTCTTCACGTGCCACTCCTGTGTTGTCGCCACGCCTGTGCCGCCAGGCCTGCGGCTCACGTCGCGCCGTCGCGGCGGGAGGGCCAGCACCCGGTCGGCTGGATGTACCTGAACACTACTGTCGACGCCCCCGTGGGTGTTACCGCCGAGTAGCCCTCGGGGGTGCGATGTTACGGATTCGGAATGTTGCGCAACGGGCTGCCGCCGACGCCGGAGACCCCGCCCGGGCCCGGCGCCGGGTGCCGGCCGGCGAGCAGGGCCGTCCGGGCGAGGACGCGGGCGCCGACGGCGATCGCGGACTCGTCGACGACGAGGTCCCCACGGTGCAGGTCGTACGAGCGCCCGCCGGGCACGCGGGTGCCGAGCCGCGCCATCGCGCCCGGCGCCCGCGTGAGGAGCCAGGCGAAGTCCTCCCCGCCGAGCGACTGCTCCGTGGGCACCACCGCGTCCGCGTCGAGCACGTCGCGGGCGGCGGCCTCGAGCAGTCGGGTCGCGTGGGGGTCGTTCTCCACGGGCGGCACGCCACGCACGTGCTGCACCTCCACCTGGAGCCGGTACGGGGCGACGACGTGCTCCACCGCCTCGCGGAGCAGCTCGCCGGCGTCCTCCCACGCCCGCGGGTCCAGGCACCGGAGCGTGCCCCGCACGGTCCCCGTGCTGGGGATCGCGTTGCCCGCCGTCCCGGCGTGCACGTGCCCCCACGTGAGGTTGACGCCGGCGCGGGGGTCCAGGCGCCGGCCGAGCACCGCGGGCACCTGCGTGATGACCTGACCGAGGGCGAAGACGACGTCGCCCGTCAGGTGCGGGCGGGACGTGTGCCCCCCGTCCCCCGTGAGGGTCACCGCGACCGGGTCCGACGCCGCAGTGATGGAGCCGGGGCGGGAGCCGATCCGTCCCGCGTCCAGGCGGGGGTCGCAGTGCAGGGCGAACACCTGCGCGACGCCGTCCATCGCACCGGCCGCGACGGCCGCCTCGGCGCCGCCCGGCTGGACCTCCTCCGCGGCCTGGAACAGCAGGCGGATGCCGGCGGCGAGGTCGTCGACGAGCTGTGCCAGGACGAGCCCGGCGCCGAGGACCACGGCCGTGTGCACGTCGTGCCCGCAGGCGTGCGAGACGCCGGCCACCGTGGACCGCCACGGCTGACCGCACGTGTCGGGCACCGGGAGCGCGTCGAGGTCGGCGCGCAGGGCGACCCGCCGCTGACCCGTCTCGACCGCGCCCGGGCCGATGTCGCACACGAGTCCCGTCCCTGGCAGGAGGCGCGGCTCCAGCCCGGCGGCGCGCAGGCGGTCCGCGACCACGTCCGTCGTCCGCCGCTCGGTGTGCGCGACCTCGGGGTGGGCGTGCAGGTCCCGGCGCAGGGCGACCAGCTCGTCCAGGTGCGCGTCCACGAGCGCACGGATCCGGTGCGCGACCGGGCTCCCCGCCGACTCCAGCACCCGACGAAGCCTAGCCGGGCCTTCGCCCGGTGCCCGCGTCAGAGCAGGTCCGGGCGCCGGGCCCGGACCTGGTCGACGAGCGCCTTGACGTCCTGGGCCCGCTCCGCCGTCGTCACGAGCAGGGCGTCGGGGGTGTCCACCACGACGACGCCGGGCACCCCGAGGAGCGCCACGAGCCGGTGCCCGCGGGCCACGACCGTCGCGCCGGCCGCGTCCGTCGCGAGCACCTCGCCGCCGGCGCCCGGGGACGCGCCGAGGGCGGGCC
>JAEZAR010000400.1 GCA_023430425.1 Actinomycetes bacterium
GTGCGGGCCGGCTGGGCACCCGCGCGCGCGGCGAGCGCCTCGCGGCCCACGAACGGCACCGGGGCGCCGTCGGGCCCGGTCTTGTCGAGCCGCACGACGCGGCCCAGGCCCGCGTCGTAGGGGGTGGTCGTCGCGTCGAGCTCGCTGCCGTACAGCGGCATCCCGGCCTCGAGGCGCAGGCTGTCGCGGGCGGCGAGGCCCGCGGGGACGAGCCCGTGCTCGGACCCCGCCGTCGTGAGCACGGCCCAGACGTGGTCCGCGGCCTCGGCCGGGACGAACAGCTCGAACCCGTCCTCGCCCGTGTAGCCGGTCCGGGCGACCATCGCGGGGACCCCCGCCACCGTGGCCGACGCCGCCGCGTAGGCGCGCAGGCCGGCCACCGTGGGCCGGTCCTCCTCGGGCAACGCCGCCGTCACCACCGCCTCGGCCGCGGGACCCTGCACCGCGACGAGGGCGGTGTCGGCGGACCCGTCGACGACGCTGACGCCCTCCTGGGCGCACCGCTCCGCCAGCGCCGCCGCCACGACGGCCGCGTTGGCCGCGTTGGCCACGACGAGGAACTCCTCGGGACCGGACCGGTACACGACGAGGTCGTCGAGCACGCCGCCGTCGTCGGCGCAGAGCATCGTGTACCGGGCACGACCGACGTCCAGCGCCGACAGCCAGCCGACGAGCGCACGGTCGAGCGCGGCACCGGCGCCGGGCCCGCTCACCCAGACCTCGCCCATGTGCGAGAGGTCGAAGATGCCGGCCGCACCGCGCACCGCGTGGTGCTCGGCCAGCTCCGAGGAGTACCGCAGCGGCATGAGCCAGCCGGCGTACTCGACGAGCGAGGCCGCGAGCGCGACGTGCGTCGCGTGCAGGGGACTGTGCCGCGGGTCGGTCCCGGCCCCGGCCTGGGCGCGCAGGTCGCGCCGCGTGGTGCCGTCGGTCATGCGTACTCCTCGATCGGGGGGCAGGCGCAGACGAGGTTGCGGTCACCCGCAGCGTTGTCGACGCGTCGCACCGGTGGCCAGTACTTGTCGTGACGGAGGCCGGGCACCGGGTACGCCGCCTGCTCGCGGCTGTACGGCCGGTCCCACGTGTCGGCGCTCACGCACGCCGCGGTGTGCGGTGCGCCGCGCAGGGGCGAGGTGGCCGCGGTCCACCGGCCTGCGGCCACCTCGTCGATCTCGCGCCGGATCGCGACCATCGCGTCGCAGAAGCGGTCCAGCTCGTCGAGGTCCTCGCTCTCCGTCGGCTCGACCATCAGCGTGCCGGCCACGGGGAAGGACAGCGTCGGCGCGTGGAAGCCGAAGTCGATGAGCCGCTTGGCGACGTCCTCCGCGGTGACCCCGGTCGCGGCGGTCAGCGGGCGCAGGTCGAGGATGCACTCGTGGGCCACGTGGCCCCCGGGTCCGGTGTACAGCACCGGGAAGTGCTCGCGGAGGCGGGCGGCGACGTAGTTGGCCGCGAGCACCGCGTGCTCGGTGGCCGAGCGCAGGCCGTCCGGTCCCATGAGCGCCACGTACGCCCACGAGATCGGCAGGATGCCGGCGGACCCGTGCGGCGCCGCCGCCACCTGCGTGCTCCCGCGACCCGGCAGGAACGGGACCAGGTGCTCGGCCACCGCCACCGGCCCGACGCCGGGCCCGCCACCGCCGTGCGGGATGCAGAACGTCTTGTGCAGGTTGAGGTGGGACACGTCCCCGCCCAGCTCGGCCGGGCGCGCGATCCCGACCAGCGCGTTGAGGTTGGCGCCGTCGACGTAGACCTGGCCCCCGGCGTCGTGAACCGCGGCGGTCACCTGGCGCACGTGCGCCTCGTAGACGCCGTGCGTGGAGGGGTAGGTGAGCATGATCGCGGCGACCGCGGGCCCGTGCTCCGCGAGCAGCTCGTGCAGGTGGGCCTCGTCGATCGTGCCGTCCGTCGCGGTGCGCACGACGACGACCTGCATCCCCGCCAGCACCGCCGACGCCGCGTTCGTCCCGTGCGCGGAGGCCGGGATGAGGCACACGCGCCGGTCCTCGCCCCGGCTCGCGTGGTACGCGCGGATGGCCAGCAGGCCGGCGAGCTCCCCCTGGCTGCCGGCGTTGGGCTGCACCGACACCGCGGCGTAGCCGGTGATCTCGGCGAGCCAGCCCTCGAGCTCGGCGATCAGCGCGGCGTAGCCCTCGGTCTGGTCCGCGGGCGCGAACGGGTGGATCTCCGCGAAGCCCGGCCACGAGATGGGCTCCATCTCGACCGCGGCGTTGAGCTTCATCGTGCAGGAGCCGAGCGGGATCATCGTGCGGTCCAGCGCCAGGTCCTTGTCCGCGAGCCGCCGCAGCCAGCGCATCATCGCCGTCTCGGAGCGGTACCGGTGGAACACCTCGTGCGTGAGGTACTCCGACGTCCGCCGCAGGGCCGACGGCAGGGCGCCCGCGCCCGCGCCCGACGGCGGTGCGGACGCCCCGTCCGCCGCGTCCTGCGGCACGTCCCCGCCCGTCACCGCTGCGAACGCCTCGAGCACGGCCGCGACGTGGGCGGGCGTGGTGGTCTCGTCCGTCGTGACGCCCACGTGGTCGGCGTCGGCGCGGCGGAGGTTCACCCCGCGGTCCAGCGCCGCGGCCACGACGGCGTCGGCGGCCCCCGGCACCCGCGCGAGCACCGTGTCGAAGAACCGCTCGTGCACCACCTCGACGCCGTGGTCCGCGAGGGCGTGGAGCCCGTCCGCGAGGCCCACGGCACGGGCGTGGACCCGCTCGGCGATCTCCCGCAGACCCTCCGGCCCGTGGTACGCGGCGTAGGTGGCGGCGACGACGGCGAGCAGCGCCTGGGCCGTGCAGATGTTGCTCGTCGCCTTCTCGCGCCGGATGTGCTGCTCGCGCGTCTGGAGCGCCAGTCGGAAGGCGGTCGCGCCGTCGGCGTCGCGGGACACCCCGACGAGGCGCCCCGGCAGGTTCCGCTCGAGGCCCTCGCGCGCGGCGATGTATGCGGCGTGCGGGCCGCCGTGGAACATCGGCACCCCGAACCGCTGCGCCGACCCGACGGCGACGTCCGCGCCGACGTCGCCCGGCGGTGCGAGCAGCGTGAGGGAGAGCAGGTCCGCGGCCACGGTGACGAGCGCGCCGCGCGCGTGCGCGGCGTCGACCAGCGGGCGCAGGTCCCGCACCACGCCGGAGGTACCCGGCTGCTGGACGACGACGCCGACGAGGTCGCGGGGGTCGTCGGGCAGGCCGTCGGTGAGGTCGGCGACGAGCAGCGGCAGCCCGATCGCCTCGGCGCGGCCGCGCAGCACCGCCAGCGTCTGCGGCAGGCACTCGGCGTCCACCACGACGACGCCGTCGTCGCGGCCCTTCACCGCCCGCCGCATGAGCAGGACCGCCTCCGTGACGGCCGTCGCCTCGTCGAGCAGGGACGCGCCCGCGACGGGCAGCCCGGTGAGGTCGGCGACCATCGTCTGGAAGGTCAGCAGCGCCTCGAGCCGCCCCTGGCTGATCTCGGGCTGGTAGGGCGTGTAGGACGTGTACCAGCCGGGCTGCTCGAGCACGTTCCGCCGGATCACCGCCGGCGTCGTCGTGCCGTGGTAGCCCAGGCCGATCATCGAGGTGACGACCCGGTTGCGGGAGGCCAGGTCGCGCAGGGCGGCGGCGACCTCGGACTCGCCCCGTGCGGGCGGCAGCGCCAGCGGGCGGTCGCTGCGGATGGCGGCGGGCACGGCGTCGGCGAGGAGGGCGTCCAGGGAGGGGGCGCCGACGACCGCCAGCATGCGGTCGATCTCGGCGCCGCGCGGGCCGACGTGGCGGTCGGCGAACGCGCGGGCGGGCGGGGTGCGGGTCACTGTCGGCTCCTGCGGGGGTCGGCGTGCAGCGTGATGGACCTCCCCGCTCTGTCGTCAGGAGCGCAGCGCCCCGACCTGAGAGTTTCGCCGCCGCGGGGTCACCGCGACCGGCGTGCACCGTCGGTGGGCCGCCGGAGCGGCCGCTTTCCAGAGTTGCCTCGCCGCGGCGGTACGGGTGCCTGAGAGATTCCCGGGGAGGTTGCTCCTTCGGCGTCGCGGGGCGGTGCCCGCGAGCTCTCCCACCGCGGCTCGAGCAGCATGTGTTCGGTTGTCCGCCCGAGCATAGGCCCGGCGGGCGCCCGGTCCCGCGACCGGGCGCCCGCCGTGCGCGGGTCAGGCGGTCCGGTCCTCGACGGCGGCCGCGGCCGCCTTGCCCTTGATGCTCTCGATCGTCGACATCGCCGACGCCTTCGCCTTGTACCCCTCGCTCGTGGCGACGGTCTGACCGTTGCTCGCGACGAGCGTGAACCGGAACTCGCCCCTGGCGTCCTTCGTGATCACGAACTTCACGGCTGCTCCTCCGGTCGTCCGCCGGCGCCGTCGCCGGCGGTCGTGAGGCCTTTCTACCGCGGACCGCGCCCGCGCGGGGGGCGGATGGGCGTGCGGGTCGGGTCAGCGCACGAGGCCACGGGCCGCCAGCGCGGCCCGCACATGCTCCACGACGCCGTCCGCCGCCGCCTCGATCTCGGCCAGGGTGACCTCGAAGCCGGCCTGGTCGCCGTACCACGGGTCGTCGACGTCGAGCAGGTGCTCCGGGCCACCGGTGGGCGCTGACGGGTCGAACGCGCGGAGCATGCGGATGCGCTCGGCCGCACCGTCCGCGGCGGCACCGTCCCCGCCCCGCCCTGCAC
>JAEZAR010000414.1 GCA_023430425.1 Actinomycetes bacterium
GCCGTGGAGCGAAGTGGGGGCCGCGGAGACGGCACCGCACGCGCCCGTCCCGCTGGGCGGACACCCCGCGTGAGCGTTCCCACGCCGCGGCTCGCACCCCGCCCCGCGCGACTAGGCTCGTGCCACCGTCGACGAAGGGGTGACCATGGTCCATGCAGTGCCCACGCCCGCGGAGCTCGACACCTTCGCCGAGACCGCGGACCGCGTGCGCGGGGCCATGGAGTCCGTCATCACCGGGCGACCGGACCTCATCCGGCTCACGGTCGCCGTCATGCTCGCCGAGGGCCACCTGCTGCTGGAGGACGTGCCCGGCGTCGGCAAGACCACGCTCGCCAAGTCCCTCGCCCGCGCGATCGACTGCACCGTCGGGCGCATCCAGTTCACCCCCGACCTGCTGCCGAGCGACCTCACCGGCGTGAGCATCTACCGCCAGGCCCAGCACGAGTTCGAGTTCCGGCCCGGGCCGGTGTTCGCGAACATCGTCATCGCGGACGAGATCAACCGCGCCTCCCCCAAGACGCAGTCGGCGCTGCTGGAGTGCATGCAGGAGGCGCAGGCGACGATCGACGGGACGACGTACCAGCTCCCCCGCCCGTTCCTCGTCGTCGCGACGCAGAACCCCATCGAGATGGAGGGCACGTACGCCCTCCCCGAGGCGCAGCGCGACCGGTTCATGGCCCGGCTCTCCGTCGGCTACCCGGGCCGCAACGCCGAGGTGGAGATGCTGGAGCGCCAGGAGACCAGCGACCCGCTCGCCGCCGTGCGGCCCGTCGCCGACGTCGCGACCATCACCTCCATGGTGTCCCTCGCCCGGCGCCTGTACGCCGCCCAGGGCATCAAGCAGTACGTGGTGGACCTCGCGGAGGCCACGCGGACCGACCCGATGCTCCGGCTGGGCGCCTCCCCACGGGCGGCGATCCAGCTGCTGCGGGCGGCCAAGGCGCTCGCCGCGATGTCGGGGCGTGACCACGTGCTGCCGGACGACATCCAGGACCTTGCCGTCCCGGTGCTCGCCCACCGGCTGCTGCCGAGCACCGACGCCCGGCTCGCGGGCCACACGGTCACCGAGTCCGTCACGGCGATCGTCGCGCGCACCCGGCTCCCCGTCTCCGGACGGGCCGCGGCCCCGGACCGGCGGGCCACCGGCTGATGGGCAGTACGCGCCGCGTCCAGACGACACCGCGCGGGCTCGCCCTCGGGGGCGTGGGGACGGGCGTCACCGCGGCGGGCGTCCTGCTCGGCGTGCGCACCCTGACCCAGGCCGGGCTGCTGCTGCTCGGCGTCCTCGCGTACGGGCTCGTGGTGCTCGGCGTGCAGGCGCGCAGCGCGGGCCGCGGCGGCCTCCGGCTCGTGCGGCGGGTGACCCCCCACCCGGTCACCGTCGGGGACGAGGCCCTCGTCGAGGTCGAGCTGACCAGCGCCGGTGGCGTCCACCGCCTCGACCGGCTCGAGGTCGCCGAGCAGGCGGCGCGCGAGCTCTCGGGCAGCACGGGGCTGCGCGCACGCGTCCACCGCTCCCGCGGACGGCTGCTGCTGACCTATCCGGTCCACCCCGCCCACCGCGGCCGCTGGTCGGTCGGCCCGCTCCAGGTCCAGCGCTCCGACCTGTTCGGGGTGGCGCGGTGGTCGGGCCCGCTCGGGGGTCCGATGCGCGTGACGGTGCGGCCCCGGGTGTACCCCCTCGACATGGACACCCGCTCGGCGTCGACGGACGTCGACCGGGCGGCGACGGGCACCCGGATGCCCGCCGCCGACGACGCCTCGCTGCGCGACTACCGCCCGGGCGACGACCTGCGGCGCGTCCACTGGCGCACGAGCGCGCGCCGCTCCGAGCTCGTCGTCCGCCAGGACGAGCGCGCCGCCCGCCGGCCGGTCACGGTCCTGCTGGACCTGCCCGACGACGACGCGACCGCCGAGTGGTCGATCTCCGCCGCGGCCTCGGTGGCCCTGGCGCTGCTGCGCAGCGGTCACCGGGTGCGCCTGCTCGGCGGCGGGGTGGTCGGCGCCGCCACGGACCACCACCGCCCGGACGTCGACGGCACGGCCGCCGAGGCGCTGCTCGACCAGACGGTGGACCTGGTCCTCCCGCCGAACCGGATGACCCGGGACGCCTGGCTGACCACCGCCGTCGACACGCTGAGCCAGCAGGGCTACGGGGCCGAGCTCGTCTTCGCCGTCGTCGGGGGCCTGGACCCGGACGCCCTCGCGGCCCTGGCCCGCCTCGGCGACGCGAACCTGGGCTGGGCGATGGTGCGGCAGGGCAGGGTCGGCCGCGCCGCGGGCGACGACGAGACGCACACCCTCGAGGCGCTCCAGCGGGCCGGCTGGCGTGCCTGCGGCGTGCACCCCGGCGAGGACGTCGCCCGCTCGTGGGACCGGTTGCTCGGCGCCGAAGAGGGCGCCAACCTCCGGGGGGCGATGCGATGACCCAGGCGGTGCGGCTCAGCGGTCCACGCCTCTGGCTGGCCACGGTGGTGCTCCTCGTGGCGGTGCTCGTCGGCCTGCGCACGCTGTCCACCCTCGTGCAGCCCGGGCCGTGGGTGACGACGGCCTCCGTGGGCGTGGCCGCGCTCGCGGCGGTCGTCGGCCTGCTCCGGCAGGTGCTCCGCTCGCGGCTCGCACCGACGGCGTGGGGCCTGCTCGGCGTCGTCATCGGCGTCACGGGTCAGTACGGCGGCCTGACCACGGGCTTCTCCGTGCCGCGCCCGACGGCGGAGACGGCCGAGCGGCTGCGCCTCCTGGTCGCGCAGGGCCAGCAGACGGTGGTCGAGGGCCGGATCCCGGTCCAGCCCACACGCGGGCTGGAGATGCTGGTGGTCCTGGGCGTGCTCCTCACCTACCTGGTGGCGGAGCTCGTGGCGCTCGGGCTCGGCCGCGGCGGGCTCGCCGGCGTGCCCCTCCTCGCGCTGTGGTCCCCCGCCGTGAGCTTCGAGACCGACCTCGGCCTCCCCCTCCTGCTGACGGGCGGCCTGACCTACGTCCTCCTGCTCGCGCTCACCCGCCGCCGCTCTCGACGGCAGGACCTCACCTGGCGGCGCGAGGCCGTGTCCGCGGTCGCAGCCGCGGCCGTGGTCAGCGTCGCGGCGCTCGCCGTCGGGACGGCGGCCGGGGCGCTGCCCTTCGCCGGGAGCGTCCGGCTGCCCTCCTCGTGGGGCGTCGCCGACATCGACAGCCCGCTGCGGCTGTCCACCGACCTCGACATGCGCTCCGACCTCGACGGCCGCAGCGACCGCCCCCTGCTCGCCTACACCGGCGACGCGCGCGTGGTCGGCGCGCTGCGGATGTACACGGTCACGCACTTCGACGGGCAGGAGTGGCACCGCGGCGAGCAGGACTCCCGGGGCCTGGTCGCGGCCGACGGCGTCCTGTGGCCGGACCCGGTGGCCGCCACCGACGAGCCCGAGCTCGTGCGCGTGGACGTCCTCGCCCTCGACGGTGACCGCCTGCCGGTACCCGGCGAGCCGCGCGCGATCGACGCCGACGGCCGGTGGCTGTACGACGCCGCGCGTGACGAGGTGATCGGGGCGGACACCTCCACGCGGGGACTGAGCTACGAGCTGACGATCTCCCCGCGCGCGATGTCGGCCGACACGCTCCGGGCGGACGTCCCGGGCCGCCCGGGTGGCGACGCCACGACGTTCCTCGCGGTCCCGCCCACCGAGCACGAGGCGGACATCCGCGCGCTCGCCACCGAGGTCACCGCCGAGGCGACCAACGCCTACGACCAGGCGATCGCCCTCCAGTCCTGGCTGCGCAGCAGCCAGAACTTCGTCTACGACACCCGGCTGGAGGAGCCCCGGACGCAGGACGCGGTGTGGGACTTCCTCACCTCACGGCGCGGGTACTGCGTGCAGTTCGCCACCGCGATGACGCTCATGGCCCGCACCCTGGGGATCCCCGCCCGGATGGCCGTCGGCTTCCTGCCCGGCTCTCCCGACGGCGACACCCGGGACCGCTTCGTCGTGTCGGCCCGGCAGGCCCACACCTGGCCCGAGCTGTACTTCGCCGACGCGGGGTGGGTCCGGTTCGAGCCGACCCCCGCCCGGCAGACCGGCGCGCCCCCGGTGTACGCGGACCCGTTCGCCGGCCAGGCCCAGGTGCCGGAGAACCTGCCGACCGGGTCGGCGTTCCCGTCGGTCGCACCCCCCGGCGGGCCGGCGGCTCCCGGCGGGTCGGGGCGCGACGTCGTCAACATCGGGGAGACCGAGGTGCCGGTCGCCGCGGTGGCCGGCGTGCTCAGCGGTGTGCTGCTGGTCGCGCTCGTGGTCGCGGTGCTCGCGTGGCGGCGACGGCGGCGGCTCGCTGCGGAGCCGCACGACGCCGAGGAGTGGTGGGCCCGCCTGCGGGCCGACCTCGCGCAGCACGGCGTGCGGTGGACCGACGCCACCACGCCGCGGCAGGCCGCGGACCTCGTGCACAGCAGGCTCCGGGGCGACGGCACCACCGACCTCGACGCCCTCGTCGAGGCGCGGCGCGCCCTGGACTCCCTCGTCGCCGCCGTCGAGGCGGACCGGTACGCCCCCCGGCCCGCCGGCGTGCCCGCGACGGACCTGGGGACC
>JAEZAR010000428.1 GCA_023430425.1 Actinomycetes bacterium
CGAGGTCGCTCGCCCGCCGGACGGCGGCGACGTACGCGGGCGTGTGGGCGGTCGCCAGGAGCGCGTCGTCGGCAGGCTCCGCACCCACCACCGCGACGCCGGGCAGGTCCAGCACCCCGAGCTGCTCCGCCAGCCGGAAGGTGAGGTCGAGCCGCACGGGCGTCATCGGGTGCCGCACGCCGAAGTCGTAGCCCAGCAGCGCGGGGGACCACACCACGCGCGTCCGGACCGGCTCGGGCCGGCCCTGCGGCACCGGGGGCATGACGGCACGGTAACGGGTCACCGCGCGCGATGACCGGCGGGGCACGACGCCTGTGCCAGAGTTGGACGGCCGACTCGGGGAGGTGGGATGGAGGTCCCCCGACCGTTCGCCGCGGTCCGGGAGATGGTCGACGAGGCGGCGCGCCGGTCCCCCGCGCGCCTGACCCTCACGGCGTTCGCGGGCATCATCGCCGTCTTCACCGCTCTCCTGGCCATGCCCCAGGCCACCGCCGACGGCCACCAGGCGCCGTTCGTGGACGCGCTGTTCACCGCCGTCTCGGCCGTGTGCATCACCGGGCTCACGGTCGTGGACACCGGCACGTACTGGTCCACCTTCGGCCAGGGCGTCATCCTCCTCGGCATCTGGGTCGGCGGTCTCGGCGTCATGACGCTGGCCTCGATCCTCGGCATGGCCGTGTCCCGGCGGATCGGGCTCACCCAGAAGCTCCTCACCGCCGGGGAGGTCGGCAGCAGCGGCCTCGGCGAGGTCGGCTCGCTCATCCGGATCGTCGTGATCACGTCGCTGGCGATCCAGGGCGGTATCGCGGTGCTGCTCGTGCCGCGCTTCGCCTACCTCGACGAGAGCCTCGGGGACGCCGTCTGGCACGGGGTGTTCTACGCCGTGTCCGCGTTCAACAACGCGGGCTTCGTGCCCACGCCGCAGGGGATGGTCCCGTACGTCGGCGACTGGCTCGTGTGCCTGCCCATCGCCCTCGGGGTGTTCATCGGCTCCCTCGGCTTCCCCGTCATCTTCAACCTGGCCCGACGCCGCTGGCACCTGCGCGCGCTCACGCTGCACAGCAAGCTCACCATCGCGACGTCGCTGGCCCTGCTGCTCGGCACCACCGTGCTGATCGGGCTCATGGAGTGGGGCAACCCGGCCACCCTCGGCGCGCTCGACGGCGACGACCGCGTGCTCGCCTCGATCTTCGCCGGCGTCATGCCGAGGTCCGGCGGGTTCAACACCATCCCCACAGGCTCGATGCACGAGGCGAGCTGGCTCCTGCTCGACGCCACGATGTTCATCGGCGGCGGCAGCGCGTCGACGGCGGGCGGCATCAAGGTGACGACGTTCGCCGTCCTGATGCTGGCCATCGTCTCCGAGGCCCGCGGCGACCGGGACGTGGAGGCGTTCGGCCGGCGCGTCCCGCGCGAGAGCCTGCGCCTGGCGGTCGCCGTGACCTTCGTCGGCGCCGTCATGGTCTTCGTCGCCACCATGGCCCTGCTGGAGATCACCGACCGGACCCTGGACGTCGTGATCTTCGAGGTCATCTCCGCGTTCGCGACGGTCGGCCTGAGCACCGGCCTGACCGCCGAGCTGCCGGACGCGGGCAAGTACGTGCTGTCCGCGCTGATGTTCGCCGGCCGGACGGGCACCATTACCGTGGCAGCAGCGCTCGCCCTGCGCGACCGGCGCAGGGTGATCCGCTACCCCGAGGAGAGGCCGATCATTGGCTGACGTCACGCCCCGCCCCGCGCCGACGGCGCCGTTCTCCGGCCGGGCGCCGAAGCCCGAGAAGGAGTCGAAGAGCTCCGGCACGCTGGTGGTCGGGCTCGGCCGGTTCGGCTCGGCGATCGCGCTGACGCTCGAGCGCCTCGGCCACGACGTGCTCGCCGCCGAGCGCGACGCCGACATCGTCGCGCAGTTCACGGGTCGCTTCCCGCTGGTCGAGGCCGACTGCACGAACCCCGAGGCCCTGGTCCAGCTCGGCGTCGCCGACTTCCCCGTGGCCGTGGTGGGCGTCGGGACGTCGCTCGAGGCGAGCGTGCTCATCGCGGGCAACCTCGTCGACCTGGAGGTCCCGCAGATCTGGGCCAAGGCGATCTCGCCCGAGCACGCCCGGATCCTGCACCGGATCGGCGTGCACCACGTCGTCCTCCCGGAGGCCGACGCCGGCAACCGGGTCGCGCACCTGGTCAGCGGCAAGCTCCTGGACTACATCGAGGTCGAGGACGACTTCACGATCGTCAAGATGCGCCCGCCGCGCGAGCTCCAGGGCTTCACCATCGGCCAGTCCCAGATCCGCAAGCGCTACGGCGTGACGGTGATCGGTGTGAAGCCGCCCGGCGAGGACTTCGTGTACGCGACCGACGAGACCCGGATCTCGGCCAACGACATCCTCATCGTCTCGGGGCACGCCGACCTGCTCGAGCGGTTCGCGGCGCGCCCCTGACGGGTCGCGGCCGGTGGGCCGCGCGGGCGCGCGCCCGTCAGCCCCAGGCCTCGACGTCGGCGGCAACGGGGTCGGACGGCGGACGGGTCGAC
>JAEZAR010000004.1 GCA_023430425.1 Actinomycetes bacterium
GGATGCGCCGCACCTCGTCGGCGTCGCCGGTCACGCCCAGCACCCCCGACGTCGCCAGGGCCGCCAGCTCGGCGGGCAGCGCACCCGTCCCGCCGTCGAGCACCACGGGGCCGTCGGGCCCGGTCGCGACCGGGACGACGAGGACGTCGACGTCGAGCTTGGCGGGCTCGGTCGCGGCGAGCACGGCGGTCGGGACGGTGGGCAGGGCGGGGGGCACGGCGGAGGGCGCGGTGGGGGTGGTCACGTCGCGATGCTATCGAGCGCCCGCGGGCCCGTATCCTCGGGGCCGTGTGGATCCCCCTGGCCTGGGCCGTCGCGGCCGGCGCGCTGCTCGTGGCCGGGTGGGCCGCGTGGCGGGCGGTGACGGACCGGCCGGTCATCCTGCGCCAGCTCGTCGCCGCGGGCGTCGTCGAGGCGCTGCTCGTGGTGGCGGGTGTCGTCGCCGGCGTGCGCGCCCTCGTGGCGCAGGGGCCCGACGACGCGGTGACGTTCTGGGGCTACCTCCTCGTCACGCTGCTGATCCTGCCTGCCGCGGCCCTGTGGGCGTTCGCCGAGCGCACCCGGTGGAGCTCGGTGGTGCTGCTCGTCGCGGGGGTCACCGTGGCGTTCCTGCAGCTGCGGCTGGTCCAGGTGTGGGCCGGGTGACCGCGCCGTCGGGCGCGCCGGCCGCCGGCGGCGCCGTCGGCGGGGCACCGGGACGGCGCGACTCCGGCTCCGGTCCCGGGCGGCTCGTCGTGGCGGTGTACGCCGTGCTCGCCCTCGCGGCGACGTTCCGCTCGGGCGTGCAGATCCTGCGCGACTGGGACGCCGCACCGCTCGCCTACGCCCTGTCGGCGCTGGCCGCCGTCGTGTACGTGCTCGCCACCGTCGCGCTCGCCCGCGGCGGGCGGTGGCGACCGGTGGCCTGGGCGGCGGTGACCACGGAGCTGGTGGGCGTCGCCGTCGTCGGCTCGCTGTCCCTGGCCCGCGCCGACCTGTTCCCGGACGCGACGGTGTGGTCGGGGTACGGCCAGGGGTACGGGTACGTGCCCGCCCTGTTGCCGCTGCTCGGGCTGTGGTGGTTGTGGCGGACCCGGCCACCCCGGGGCCCCGCCGCCGGGTAGGTTGCGGGCGTGTACCGGCTGCTGTTCACCCAGGTCTTCCGCCGCATGGACCCGGAGCGGGCCCACGAGGTCGCGTTCACGGGCATCCGGGCGGCCGGGGCCGTGCCGGGGCTCGCGTGGCTCCTGCGCCGGTTCTTCACGCGGGGGCACGCGCCCGTCGTCGTGCTGGGGCGGCAGGTGCCCGCGGCGTTCGGCCTGGCGGCGGGTTTCGACAAGAACGGCGTCGGGGTGCGCGGCCTGACGATGCTCGGCTTCGGGTGGGTCGAGGTCGGGACCGTCACCGCGCTGGCACAGCCGGGCAACGAGCGCCCCCGCCTGTGGCGGGTGCTCGACCAGCGTGCGATCCGCAACCGCATGGGCTTCAACAACGACGGCGCCGCGGAGGTCGCCGCGCGGCTGCACCGGCTGCGCGACCGCCGGGCGGGGCGGGCGGCGGTCGTCGGCGTGAACATCGGCAAGAGCAGGGCGACACCGGTCGAGGACGCCGCCCAGGACTACGCCGCGAGCGCCCGGCTGCTCGCCCCGTGCGCCGACTTCCTCGTGGTGAACGTGTCCTCCCCGAACACCCCCGGCCTGCGGGATCTGCAGGCGGTGGACAGCCTGCGGCCGATCCTGCAGGCGGTACGGGCCGCCGCGGACGCGGCCACCGACCCGGCGCGTGTCCCGGTGCTGGTCAAGATCGCTCCCGACCTGTCCGACGCCGACGTGGACGCCGTCGCGGACCTCGCCGTCGAGCTCGGCCTGGCGGGCGTGGTCGCGACGAACACCACCATCGCCCACGACCTCGGGCCGGGCGGCCTGTCGGGTCCGCCGTTGCGCGAGCGGAGCCTTCAGGTGGTGCGGCGGGTGCGCGCGCGACTGGGTGAGGGTCCCGTCGTCATCGGGTGCGGCGGCATCACCACCGCCGACGACGCGCGTGCCTTCCTCGACGCAGGTGCCGACCTCGTGCAGGGGTACACCGGGTTCATCTACGAGGGCCCGTTCTGGGCCTCGCGCGTCAACCGCGGCCTCGCGCGTGCGGTGCGGCCGGCGGCGGTGGCCTCGTGACGGCGCGGCCGGCGTGGGACTGGGAGCTGCTGGACGCCGTCGACCGACCGGTGGCCCACCCCGTCAGCCCCGCGTTCACGACCCGGTTCGACGCCGAGGCGTGGCTGGGGGAGTCGTGGCGCCAGCTGGCCGAGCAGGGCGTCGCGGCAGCGCGCCTCGCCCACCACGGCCGTCCTCTGGGCGCGCCCGTCCCGCTCGCCCCGCGCTGAACCCGCGCTGACCGGCGCTGACCGGCGCTGACCGGCGCTGACCTGCGCCGACCTGCGCCGACCTGCGGCGGGTGCGGCCCGCACCGACCGTCAGTGGCTACCAGGGGCGGGTCGCCGGCGAGCTCTCGGCGGTGCGGGCGGGGTCGCGCTCGACCACGTCCCCGAGCACCTCGTCGATGCGCGCGAGCAGCTCCGGCGGGATCGTGACGCCCGATGCGGCCACGTTCTCCGCGACCTGCTCGGGTCGGGACGCCCCGATGATCGCCGCGGCGACGTTCTCGTTCTGCAGCACCCAGGCGACGGCGAGCTGGGCCATCGTCAGGCCGAGCTCGTCGGCCACGGGCCGCAGGCCCCGCACACGGGTGAGGACGTCGTCGCGCAGGAACCGCTGGATGAAGCGGGCGCCGCCCTTCTCGTCGGTCGCGCGCGACCCCGCGGGCGGCTCCGCGCCGGGGGTGTACTTGCCGGAGAGGACACCCTGGCCCACGGGGGAGAAGACGATCTGGGACAGCCCCTCCTCGCGCGAGGCGGGCACCACCTCGCCCTCGATGACCCGCCACAGCATGGAGTACTGCGGCTGGTTCGAGACGAGCCGGAAGCCGAGCTCGCGCGCGAGGGCCTGACCGGCGTGGATCTGGTCGGCGGTCCACTCGCTGACCCCGACGTACAGGGCCTTGCCCTGGCGGACGACGTCGGCGAGCGCCTGCATCGTCTCCTCGAGCGGCGTGCCGTGGTCGTACCGGTGCGCCTGGTACAGGTCGACGTAGTCGGTCCGCAGGCGCCGGAGGGAGCCGTGCACCGACTCCATGATGTGCTTGCGGGACAGGCCCGAGTCGTTGGGGCCGCCCGGGCCGGTCGGCCAGTAGACCTTCGTCAGGATCTCCAACGACTCCCGCCGCTGGCCGGCCAGAGCGTCGCCCAGCACGGACTCCGCGACGGTGTTCGCGTAGACGTCGGCGGTGTCGAAGGTGGTGATGCCGGCGTCGAGCGCGGCGTGCACGCACGCCGTCGCGGCGTCGTTCTCCACCTGGGAGCCGTGGGTGATCCAGTTGCCGTACGCGATCTCGGAGATCTGCAGGCCGCTGCTGCCGAGGAACCGGTGCTTCATGCGTCCCAGCGTAGCGACCCGCGGCGAATCGTTTCGAGCGGGGGCGCGCCACCATGGTGCACGTCGTCGCCTGCCCGGCCGGGAGGATCCCTCACGCCAGGCGTGCGGGATCTTCCCGGCTGGGTGGAGAAGGCACGCGGAGGCGGGACTCCAGACCGGCGCGCCTCAGCGCACGGGCTCCCCGCGCCGGACCTGCGGCTTCGGCAGCCGCATGCGACGCATCTGGAACGCGCGCAGGACGCCGTACATCACGGTCCCGCGCGGCACCTTGGCCTCGCCGAACCGCTCGTTCAGGCGCCGGCGCAGGCGGCGCGCCAGCAGCCAGCCGTCCACGACGGCCGCGATGGCGACCGCGATCGTCAGGTAGTTGAGCCCGAAGAGGAGCATCGCCGCCGTCTCGCCGCCGATGGACGGGGCCAGGGCGGCGATGACGAACATCGCACCGAGGAGGCCGACCGCGTACCAGACGAAGTAGTCGCCGAAGTTGCGGCGGGCGTCGACCAGGTCGCGGGTCATCCGGCGCACCGGTCCCTTGTCGCGGGCGGGCAGGTAGCGCTCGTCGCCCTCCATCATCGCCTTCTGCTCGCGCAGGCGGCGCTCGCGGTCGGCCGCCTTGCGCGCCTTCGCGTCGCCGCGCTGGTCGGGCACGAGCGGCTTGCGGCGCGCCGCCTCCGCCTCCTTGCGGGTCGGCGTCGGGCGACCCTTCCCGGGCCGCGTGTCGACGACCGGCTCGGGCGCAGGCGTGGCGGGGGTCCGCTTCCGGGGGGGCACGCAGCAAGGGTACGCGAGCGCGCGGGTAGCGTTGGCGGGCGTGACCGACGCCGCCGCCGCCAGCGCCCACCACGACGCCCCCGGGACCCCCGGCCCACCGACAGGAGCGGCCGGGCCCGACGTCGAGGCCCTGCGCGCGCGCGTGCGCCAGGGCTGGCCTCGGGCGGTGGCGGACCTGGCCGACCTCGTGCGCATCCCCGGCGTCTCCAACCCCGCCTTCGACGCGGCCGAGGTGGACCGCAGCGCCGCCGCCGTCGCCGACCTGCTGCGCGAGGTGCTCCCGGAGGTCGCCGTCCTGGTGGCCACCCGGGCGGACGGCCTGGTGAGCCGGCCGGCCGTCGTCGGACGCCGGCCCGCCCGCGACGGCAGCCCCACCGTCCTGCTCTACGCGCACCACGACGTCCAGCCCCCGGGTGCCGACGCGGCCTGGCTGACGCCGCCGTTCGAGCCCACCGAGCGCGCCGGGCGCCTGCACGGGCGCGGCGCCGCCGACGACAAGGCCGGGATCGTGGCGCACCTCGCGGCGCTGCGGGCCCTCGGCGACGACGTGCGCGCCGGGGTGACGGTCTTCGTCGAGGGGGAGGAGGAGGTCGGGTCGCCGACGTTCGGAGACTTCCTGCGCGAGCACCGCGACCTCCTCGCCGCGGACCTCGTCGTGCTCGCCGACTCGGTGAACTGGAAGGTGGGCGTGCCCGCCTTCACGACGAGCCTGCGCGGCCTGGTGGACTGCGAGGTGGAGGTCGCCGTCCTCGACCACGCGCTGCACTCGGGGATGTACGGCGGCCCGGTCCTGGACGCGCTCACCCTCCTCGTGCGGCTGCTCGCCACGCTGCACGACGACGGGGGCGACGTCGCGGTCGCGGGCCTGACCTGCGCGCCCGAGCCCGCCGTCGACTACGACGAGGCCGACTTCCGGGCGGACGCGGGCCTGCTCCCGGGGACCGAGCTGGCCGGCACCGGCTCGCTCACCGCCCGGCTGTGGACCAAGCCGGCGATCTCCGTCATCGGGATCGACGCGACGAGCGTCGCGCACGCGTCGAACACCCTGGCGCCCTCGGCCCGTGCCAAGGTCTCGCTGCGCATCGCGCCCGGCCAGGAGCCCGGGGAGGCGATGGCGGCGCTCCGCGCGCACCTGGTCGCGCACGCCCCGCTCGGCGCGCGGGTCACGG
>JAEZAR010000106.1 GCA_023430425.1 Actinomycetes bacterium
GCGCTGCGCGGCGCGCTCCGCCAGCTCGGGGGCGGTCGTGGCTGACGACCGGCTCGTGGCCGCGGATGCGGAGGACACCGAGCGTGCGGCCGAGGCGGCGCTGCGGCCGAGGCGGCTGGCGGAGTTCGTCGGCCAGCAGGTCGTCCGGGAGCAGCTCGGCCTGGTCCTGCACGCGGCGCTCGGCCGCGGCGGGACCCCCGACCACGTGCTGCTGTCGGGCCCGCCGGGTCTCGGCAAGACCACCCTCGCCATGATCATCGCCGCCGAGCTCGGCACGTCGGTCCGGGTCACGTCGGGACCGGCCATCCAGCACGCCGGGGACCTCGCGGCGGTGCTGTCCTCCCTGGACGAGGGCGAGGTCCTCTTCCTCGACGAGATCCACCGCCTCGCCCGGCCGGCCGAGGAGCTGCTGTACGTGGCGATGGAGGACTACCGCGTCGACGTCGTGGTCGGCAAGGGCGCGGGTGCGAACGCGATCGGGCTCACGCTGCCCCCGTTCACGGTGGTCGGCGCGACGACCCGGGCCGGTCTCCTGCCGGCCCCGTTGCGCGACCGGTTCGGGTTCACCGGGCACCTCGACTTCTACTCGGACGCCGAGCTCGAGCAGGTGCTGGCCCGGTCGGCGGGGCTGCTCGGGATCGAGCTCGCCGACGACGCGGCGGGAGAGATCGCCCGCCGTTCCCGCGGGACGCCCCGCATCGCGAACAGGCTGCTCCGCCGGGTGCGCGACTGGGCGCAGGTGCGCGGCGACGGCCGCTGCGACGTGGCCGCGGCGCGCGCCGCCCTCGAGGTGTACGAGGTCGACGAGCTGGGCCTGGACCGGCTGGACCGGGCCGTGCTCGCGGCGCTGTGCACGCGCTTCGGCGGCGGGCCGGTGGGGCTGACCACCCTTGCGGTCGCGGTGGGCGAGGAGCCCGAGACCGTCGAGACGGTGGCGGAGCCGTTCCTGGTCCGCGAGGGCCTGCTGGGGCGGACCCCGCGTGGACGCGTGGCCACGCGGCGCGCCTGGGAGCACCTCGGCCTGACGGCGCCCGGACCGTCCACGGACCCGTCCGGGACGCTGTTCGGCTGAGACCCTCGGACTCCTCGGGACCCGGACCGGGTCGTAGGACCCAGGCCTGCCGCGCCGCGGACTGCCCCTCCAAGGGCCCGCGCGGGCGGAGCCCGGACGGCGGTGACAGGGACGTTAGGAGGCGGGGGGGCGGTCGCCTAGACTGCCCCGCGGCGCCTACCGCGAAGGACGTGACATCCCCATGGGTGGACTCGAGTTCCTCATCCTGCCCCTGCTGCTCGTCGGCCTCCTCTGGATGATGGGCGCACCCCAGCGGCGGATGCGCAAGGAGCAGGCGGCGATGCTGGAACAGCTCGCCCCGGGCGCCGAGGTCATGACGCACGGCGGCCTGTACGGCACGGTCGTGGAGATCGTCGACGACGTCGTCGTCCTCGAGACCGCGCCCGGAGTCACCATGCGCTGGGCGACCCGAGCCATCGCCCGCGTCGTGGAGCCGTTGCCGACGGAGGAGGATGCCGCGGACGACGAGGACGCGGACGATGAGTACGCCGACGACGAGTACGCCGACGACGAGTACGCCGAGGACGAGTACGCCGAGGACGAGTACGCCGACGACGACGCGGACGGCGAGTACGCCGACGAGGACGTCGAGGCCGACGGCACCGATGGCACCGAGCCCGCCGGGGACGCGAGCGAGGAGTGGGAGGACGTCGAGGTCCCCGACGACGCCTCGAGCCTCACCGACGACGACGACAAGCCCGGGCGCTGAGGCTCGGACCCGCACGAGAGAAGGCCACGTTGGCTACCACCGCACGCCGGGAACGACCGGTCCGATCCCTGGTCACCCTGGCGATCCTCCTGCTCGCCCTCGTCGGAGCCCTGCTCGCCGGCGTCAGGTGGTCCGACGCGAGCCTGACCCCGCAGCTCGCACTCGACCTCGAGGGCGGCACCGAGGTCATCCTCGAGCCCGTGGCGACCGACGGCGCGCAGATCACCGAGGGCGCGATCGCCCAGGCCATCGACGTCATCCGCCAGCGCGTGGACGCCTCCGGCGTCGCCGAGGCGGAGATCTCCAGCCAGGGTGGCAACAACATCGTCGTCGCGCTCCCCGGCACGCCCAGCGAGGAGACGCTCGCACTGGTCCGCGAGTCCGCGCAGATGGTGTTCCGCCCGGTGCTCGCGGTCACCATGCCGGAGCCCTTCGACCCCGAGGCTGCGGCCGGGGAGGTCCCCGACGACGGGGCCGCCGTCGACGAGCCGGCCGACGGTGAGCCCGCCGACGGCGAGCCCGGCGCGGCGGACGAGGGCTCGGAGGAGAGCGCCGACCAGGTGTCGAAGTCGACCGACGACGGCGCCACCGACGAGGGCGCGCCGGGCGAGGGGGCGACCACCGGCGAGCCGACCGACCCGAGCGACCTCGCGTGGTTGACCGACGAGCTCGTCGCCGAGCTCAATGCGCTGGACTGCACCGACGCGGCCAACCTCACCGGTGGTGCCAGCAGGGTCGGCGCGCCCGACACGGCGGTCGTCACGTGCCACGTCGACGGCAGCGCCAAGTACGCGCTCGGGCCCGTGGAGATCCGGGGCGACATGATCGACGGGGCGAGCTCGCAGCTGCGGGTGACCGCCCAGGGCGCGATCACCAACGAGCGGATCGTCACCCTGGACTTCGACAGCGAGGGCACGGACGTCTTCGCGGCGTCGACCACCCGCCTCTCGCGGCTCGAGTCGCCGCGCGACCAGTTCGCGATCGTCCTCGACGGCCTCGTGATCTCGGCGCCGTCCGTCACGACGCCCATCCCGAACGGCCAGGCCGAGATCTCGGGCAGCTTCGACCAGGCGTCGGCCAACACGCTCGCGCGCCAGCTCAACTTCGGCTCCCTGCCGCTGACCTTCGAGGTCCGCAGCGAGGAGCGGATCTCCGCCACCCTGGGTGAGGAGCAGCTCCAGCGTGGGCTCCTCGCGGGCGTCATCGGCCTCGTGCTGGTCGGCGTGTACTCGCTGGCCCAGTACCGGGCGCTCGGCTTGGTGACGATCTTCTCCCTGCTCGTCGCGGGCGTCCTCGCCTACCTGACGATCACCACGCTGTCGTGGGTGCAGGGGTACCGGCTGAGCCTGCCCGGCGTCGCCGGCCTCATCGTGGCGATCGGCATCACCGCCGACTCGTTCATCGTGTACTTCGAACGCATCAGGGACGAGCTGCGCGAGGGCCGGTCGCTCGCGGCGGCGGTCGAGACCGGGTGGGCACGGGCCCGGCGCACGATCCTCGCCTCGGACGCGGTGAGCCTCATCGCGGCCGTGGTCCTGTACTTCCTCGCCGTGGGCGGCGTGCGCGGCTTCGCCTTCACCCTGGGCCTGACCACGGTGATCGACCTCGTCGTCGTGTTCCTCTTCACGCACCCGCTCATGCTCCTGATCTCGCGGCGCCGGTTCTTCGCCGAGGGCCACCGGTTCTCGGGTCTGGACCCGAGCCTGCTCGGCGTGAAGCGGCGGTACGTGGGCCGGGGCCGCCTCGCCGAGCCCGGCGAGCCGGCCGCCCGCCGGCCCGAGCCGGTCGCCGTCGGCGCGGGCGAGCGCACGACCATCGCCGAGCGGAAGGCCGCGGCGCGGCGCAGCTCCGGCGAGCAGACCTCCGCCGAGGGGAAGGACGCCTGATGCCCGGCAGGATGGCCCAGTGGGGCAACGACCTCTACACGGGCAAGCGCTCCTACGACATCGTGGGGTCGCGGCGACGGTGGTTCGGTCTCGCCATCGGCCTCGTCGCCGCGTCGCTGCTGCTGCTCCTCACCATCGGGCTCAACCTCGGGATCGCCTTCCGGGGGGGCTCGGAGTTCACCGTCCCCGGTGCGAGCACAACCGCGGAGCAGCCCGCGATCGACGCCGTCGCGCGGATCGAGGGCGCGCAGCCACCCCGGGTGTCCGTGGTCGGCGAGCGCACGATCCGGGTCCAGACGTCCCAGCTCGACGACCAGCAGACCGACGAGCTCGCGGGCCTCCTCGCGGACGCCTACGGGGTGGGCGAGGCGGAGATCGGCTCGTCGTTCATCGGCGCCACCTGGGGCGCGGACGTGACGAGCAAGGCCCTGCGCGGTCTGGTGATCTTCCTCGCGCTCGTGTCCCTGGTGCTGACCCTGTACTTCCGGGACTGGCGGATGGCGCTGGCCGGCATCGTGGCCCTCCTGCACGACGTCGCGATCACCGTCGGCGTCTACGCGGTCGTGGGCTGGGAGGTCACCCCCGCGACGGTCATCGGGTTCCTGACGATCCTCGGCTACTCGCTGTACGACACGGTGGTCGTGTTCGACAAGGTCCGGGAGAACGTCGCCGGGGTCCTCGACCAGCGGCGCTACACCTACGGCGAGATGGCCAACCTCGCCGTGAACCAGACGCTCGTCCGGTCGCTCAACACGTCGGTCGTGGCCGTCCTGCCGGTCGCGTCGATCCTCTTCATCGGTGCGTTCCTCCTCGGCGCCGGCACCCTGCGCGACATCGCGCTGGCGCTGTTCATCGGCATCGTCGCCGGGACGTTCTCGTCGGTCTTCATCGCCACCCCGCTGCTCGTCTGGCTCCGGGAGCGCGAGCCCGCGGTCCGGGAGCACAACGCCGCGGTGCTCGCCGCGCGCGCGAAGTCGGCCGCGGCGGCCGGCGGTGAGCCGGAGACCGTCGCCACCGCGGCGCGCGTGCGCGTGGGGTCCCTGACGCCGGGCGAGCACCTCGGCAACCGTGCCCAGCCCCGTCGCCGGAACCCGAACCGTCCCGCGGGGCGGAAGTCGTGACCACGACCGAGCGGCCGGACCTCGTCGCGCGTGCGGGCGCCCTGGTCCAGGACGTCCCCGACTACCCCCAGCCGGGGGTGGTCTTCAAGGACATCACCCCGCTCCTGGCCGACGGGCCGACGCTGCGCGCGGTCGTGCAGCACATGGCCGCGCGGGCGCCGGGGCCGATCGACCTCGTGGTCGGCATGGAGGCCCGGGGGTTCATCCTCGGCGCGCCGGTCGCCGTCGAGCTCGGCGCCGGCTTCATCCCCGTGCGCAAGGCGGGCAAGCTCCCGCGCGAGGTGCTCGCCGGTGCCTACGAGCTCGAGTACGGCAGCGCCGTGCTCGAGGTGCACCCGGACACGATCCACGAGGGCTCGCGCGTGCTCGTCGTCGACGACGTGCTCGCCACCGGCGGCACCGCCGCCGCGACGGTCGCACTCCTGGAGAAGGCGGGCGGCGTCGTCGTGGGCCTGTCCTTCCTCATGGAGCTGACCTTCCTCGGCGGCCGCGCGAAGCTCGACGACCGTCGGCTCGACGTCCTCCTCACGTACTGAGGCCGCCCGCGCCGCACGGTCCCGCGGCTCGCGGCGGGGCATACCCCGGCCGTCGCCGCCGTTGACGCGACAGTAGACTCGGGGCCTTGCCGCGGGAGGAGGGGACATGGCCGAACCGTCGTCGGTCCCGCCTGCGCCCACGCCACCCGGGCCGGACGCGGACACCGACGCGTCCTCGCCCGCGCCCGTGCCGCCGGGCCCCGTGCTCGCGATGCC
>JAEZAR010000035.1 GCA_023430425.1 Actinomycetes bacterium
GCCAGGGGGCGGGCGGGTCGGCCGCCATGTCGCGCAGGGCGAGCATCCGCTCGGCCAGCCCGAGGTCGAGCTCGAGGGACTCGAGCGCGGCCTCCCAGGCGGCGGCCCAGTCGTGCTCCCCGACGGCGCCCGGCGCGCGCGGTCCGGCCACTGCGCTCACCCTTCCCAGACCCCGCCCGCGCCCGACGCCGGTGCGTGCGTGACCTCGAGCGGGGTGGCGGTGGGGGTCGCGCCGGCGATCTGGCCGGCGGCCTGGTGCCACGCGTCGCGGAGGGGCTCGACGAGCTCGCGGCACGCGGCCGTGCGCTGCGCGTCGCAGGCGACGTTGGCGGCGATGAGCTCGGTGAGCAGGAAGGTGTAGACGCTCATCAGCCGGCGCGCGCCGTCCCAGGCCGTGACGTCGAGCGTCGAGGCGAGCTCGCTCACGATGTCCTGCGCGTGCCCGAGGTGGGTGTTCGCCGCGGCCCGGTCCCCGACGAGCTGCTCCGCCTCGGCCCGCTGGAGGTCCAGGACCAGCCGGTCGTACAGCATGGTCAGGAGCTTGGCCGGGCTGGCCGTGCTGACCGTGTCGTCGAGGTAGCGGCTGCGGACGGTCCCGTAGTTCATCACTCACTCGCTCCGGGAGGTGGGCAGCGAGCCGAGCTGGCCGGCGAGCCAGCTCGACTGCGACTGGAGTCTGGACAGGGTGACCTCGAGGGCCGAGTACGTGCGCTGGAGGCTCTCGCGGCGCACCGCGAGGCGGCGGTCCCAGTCCTCGATCTGGGTGCCCATGTCCCGCACCAGGCGCTCCTGGCCCTGGATCTTCAGGGTCAGGCTCCCCTCGTACTTGTCGGACGCCGCGGTCGCCACGTCACCGAGGCGCTGGGCGAGGCCGGAGATGACGGCCTGGACCCTGGCGGGGTCCGCGGCCAGGGCGGCGTCGAACACCGCCTCGTCGAGGGTGAAGGTGCCGTCCTTGCCGAGGACGAAGCCCACTGTCGACGGCGAGACGTCGCCCACCGCGTACGACGCCGCCTCGGTCAGCTGCTGGCGGAGACCGCGGACGGCGCTGTCGCCCGTGAACAGGCCGCCGGTCACGGTGGTGGTGCCGTCGGCGTTGGTCTTCGTGGCGATGGCGGTTCGGGAGGAGATCTCCGAGAGCACGACGCCGAGCGACCCGACCAGGCCCGAGGCCAGCTTCTTCAGGGCCGCCGTGTCCTGCGCGACCGTGACGGTGACCGGGTCCTCGTCGGGCGCGGTCACCGTCGAGACGGTGACGTCGACGCCGGACATGAGGCCGGAGAACGTGTTCGACGACTGCGTGAACGACCGCTCGAGCCCGGCGACGCCCTTCCACAGGGTGACCGTCGCATCGGTCGCCGCGCGCACGAGGGTGGTGTCGAGGCGGGGGGCGGTGCCCGCCGTGACCTCGTCGGCCGTGCCCGCGAAGACCTTGAAGTTGCCGTCGCTGCCGGTCGTCGTGCCCGTGAGCTGCAGCCGGTAGGTGGGGGTCTCGCCGTTGGTCACGCGCACGACGGTGGCCTTCACCCCGGCGTCGGCGGCGTCGTTGAGAGCCTTCGCGATGTCGGCGAGGCTGCCCGAGGTCGGCTGGACCGTGACGAGGGTGCCGTCCAGCTTCCGGACAGTGACCGCCGGGGGGATGCCGGTGACGAGCGAGCCGTCGTCGGGCACCGCCGCGGACACGGCCACGCGGCTGGTGGCGACCGAGTCGACGGTGAAGGTGAGGGAGCCGGGCTGGGCGCCGGTCGTCGTCGTCGCGGAGACCGAGGTCGCGGAGCTGGTGGCCGCGTACGCGTCCCAGCTCGCGGGCTTGGCGACCTTCGTCGCGTTCTCGGCGAGCGAGGCGACGCGGGCGTTGAGGGCCTGGAGCGCGCTCACGAAGGTCTGCGCGCCGGACTGCTTGCTCTTGAGCAGCGTCTGGGGCATCGCCTCGACCTGCATGAGCTGGGTGATGAGCGAGGTCGTGTCGAGGCCGCTGACGAGGCCGTCGATGCCGAACGAGGCCACGGCTGCGCTCCTTCCTTCTCGCTCGAGGCCGTCCCTGGGGAGGTGGGGTCCTCCTACGGGATCGGCCGACGGCGGGCAAGTGTGAGCCCTCCCGCCGCCGGCCGACGCCGGTCTGCACCGCCCGGGTCACCGGGCGGGGTGGTCACCGCAGGAGGGACAGGACGCCCTGCGGGATCTGGTTGGCCTGGGCGAGCATCGCCGTGCCGGCCTGGGACAGGATCTGCGCGCGGGTGAACTGCACCATCTCGCTGGCCATGTCCGTGTCACGGATCCGGGACTCCGACGCGGACAGGTTCTCCACCGCGACGTTGATGTTCTTGATCGTGTGCTCGAACCGGTTCTGCATCGCACCCAGGTTCGCCCGCGCCGTGGAGACAGCCGAGATCTGGCCGTCGACGGTGCCGATGGTCGTCTGGGCGGCGCCGTGGCTGGAGACGTCGAACGCCGTAGCGTTGACCGCACCGGTGCCCGCGTTGTAGCCGAGGGCCGTCGCGACGGTCGTGACGTTGGCCGAGGTGAGGTTGACGGAGATCGCGGAGTTCGCGTTGCCGTCGGCGCCGACCTGGAAGCTCAGCGACGCGGCCGAGCCGTCGAGCAGCTTGGTGCCGTTGAAGTTGGTCGAGGCTGCGATGCGGCCGAGCTCCTTGATGAGCGAGTCCGCCTCGGTCTTGATGTTGGTGCGGGCGGCGCCGTTGTTGGAGTCGTTCGCGCCCTGGACGCCCAGGTCACGAAGACGCTGCAGGATCGAGTGCACCTCGGTCAGGGCGCCCTCGGCGGTCTGCACGACGCTGATGCCGTCCTGCGCGTTGCGCGCCGCGACCTTCAGGCCACCGACCTGGGAGCGCAGGCCCTCGCTGATCGCGAGGCCGGCGGCGTCGTCCGCGGCCCGGTTGATCCGGAAGCCCGAGGAGAGCTTCTCGAGGCTCTTGCTCAGGTCGTTCTGGGTGTTGGACAGGTTGCGGTAGC
>JAEZAR010000068.1 GCA_023430425.1 Actinomycetes bacterium
GCCGGTGGCGTGCGCCAGGTGGCCGCCAAGGTCCGCTGGCGGCTCGCGCGCCGGCGCTGAGCTCGTCCCGCGTCGGCGACCGGTGGGCGGGGAGGTTCGGCCGGGTCCTCAGAGCACGCTGCGGTACTGCACGTGGGGGTCGTTGCCCAGGCGCACCCGCCAGTGCGTGTCGAGGTAGCCCTGCTCCCAGGGCTCCAGGGCGTGCCCGCGCGTGCTGCTCTCGAAGTGGTGCAGCCGGGCGAAGGGTGTGCTCACCACAGCGCGGCCGGTGGCGACGACCTTGAGGCAGTAGTCGATGTCGTTGAAGTTCAGCGGCAGGTCGGGCGTGAACCCGCCGACCTCGCGGAAGACGTCGGCTGGCGTGAGCAGGCACGCGCCCGTGACCGCCAGGTAGTCCATGTCGAGCTCCTTGGTGCCGAAGCGGCCGAGGCCGTCGGTCTCCGAGCCCAGCGGGTGGATCGGCGTGCCCTTGTCGTCGACGATGATCCCGACGTGCTGGATGGTCCCCTCCTCGTAGAGGAGCTTGGCGCCGACCGCCCCGACCCGGCCGTCGCCGCCCTCGGCGGCCACGGAGACCATCCGGTCCAGCCACCGGGGCTCGATCGCCTCCGTGTCGTCGTTGAGCAGGAGGAGGTGGCTGCCCCGCGCGACCCGGGCGCCCTCGTTGACCGAGGCCGAGAAGCTGAACCGACCGGGGATCGGCGCCTCCACCAGCCGGTCGCCGAGCAGGTCGCGGATGCGCGGCACCACGTCCGCAGGGGTGTGCTCGCTCGTGACGAGCACGAGCTCCCACGCGGGGTACGCCGTCCGCTCGACGAGGGAGCGGGCCGCCTGCTCGACGAGCACCGTGTCGACGCCGCGCACCGTGCGCCGACCGCCCGCCGTCGGCATGATCACCGACACCAGCGGAGGCTCGGCGACCTCCCACCACAGGCGGAAGCCCATCGGGACCGCCGTGGTCTCCACGGTGCCGGGGCGCCCGGAGCGCGCGACGCGGCCGGCGAGGGCCCGGCGTCCCGACGCCACGGCGGCCGCGTCCGTGCGCGGCGGGTTCGTGCGGGTCACGGCGATGACGGGCAGGTGGCCGATGCGGTCGGTGAGCTCGGTCACGCGCAGGTGCGCGTCCCACTCCACCGCACCCTCGAAGCCCGCGCGGAAGCCGCCCGCGCGCGCGAGGAGCTCGGACCGCAGGAGGGTGAGCCGGCCGAGGTACGGGTAGCCCGCCAGGTAGTGGGGCACCCAGTCGGGCTTCTTCGCGATGCCGTCGGCACCCTGCGCGGCCCACTGCTCGTCGGTGTAGAGCACGTCGAGGTCGGGGGCGTGGTCGAGCATCATGAGCACGGCGCGCAGCGCCCCGGGCTCGAGCTCGTCACCCGGGGCCAGGACGCCGACCCACTCCGCGCCGGTCTCGCGGCGGGCGGCCTCGAGCTGCCACGCGCGCCCGTCGCCGTCGCGGAGGCGTGGGGCCCGGTCGGGCTCCGCGGGGACCTCGGCGGTCGTCGCGCGGGCCCGGCGGCGCAGGAACCACGGCACCCGGCCACCGCACACGACCTCGACGTCGGCGCAGTCCTGACGGCGCACGGAGGCGACGGTCCTCCTCACCGCCGCATCGTCCTTCGCCCCCGGGATCAGCAGTGCGACCCGTGGGCTCATCGGCGCCTCCCGCGGACCAGCCGCCCGACGCGGCGGCGGGCGCGCCGCAGCAGCTGACCCTCCTGGGCGAGGAAGCGGCGCAGCAGGGCGTCGCGGAACGCGACCCCCTCGCGCAGCGCCAGCCGGTCGGCGTTCGCCCGCAGCAGTCGCGTCTCCATCTGGGCGACGGACGTCGCGCGGACCCGCTCGGCCTCCGCCTCGTGCGCGGCGGCGTCGGCGGCGCGGAGC
The DNA here is from genome assembly GCA_023430425.1 of Actinomycetes bacterium. The sequence goes on from JAEZAR010000068.1 coordinate 1,882, forward strand.
GCGTCGTGCCAGGTCGCGGCGGCGGGCGGGGTCGTCGGCGACATGGCGGGAAGGGTACCGCAGCCGACGTCGGGGGCCGTCGGTGCCCGTGGCGGCCCTGCCCCGGCCGTACCATGGGCGGAATGCGCGTCGTCGTGGTGTCGGCCCACTACCCGCCGAACTTCACCAGCGGCGGCACCCTCGTCCCGCAGCGGATCGCCCAGGGTCTGGCCCGGCGCGGGCACGAGGTGCACGTCTACGCGGGCCACCTCGACGACGCCCGGGCCCCGCTGTCGACGTGGGACGAGACCGACGACGCGGGGGTCAGCGTGCGGTGGGTCGCGACGACCCCCTGGACGGCGTGGGACGACGACCGCAACTGGACCAACCCCGACGTCGAGGCCGACTTCCGGGGGTGGCTGGCGCAGGTCCGCCCGGACGTCGTGCACCTGCACTCCCTGCAGACCCTCGGCGGCTCCCTGGTCCGCGCCGCGAAGGACTCGGGTGCCGCGACGGTGGTCACCATGCACGACTTCTGGTGGTTCTGCGCGCGCCAGTTCCTCGTCGACCGCGCCGGCCGCCCGTGCACGCTGGTCGTGGACTGCAGCGCGTGCGGCTGCCAGCGCGACCACGACTGGAAGGTCGACCGGCTGCGACGGCTCGCGCAGGACCTCGCCGCCGCGGACCTGGTCCTGGCCCCCTCCCGCAGCGCGGCGCGGGTGTTCGCGGCGAACGGGGTGGACCCGGCGCGCCTCGAGGTGGACGAGAACGGCGTCCCGTCCGTCGAACGGGCGGCGGTCGACGACGCGGCGGCCGACGCCGAGGCGACGCGCACAGGTGAGGGCCCCCGCTTCATGTTCGCCGGCGGCACCGACCCCATGAAGGGCCTGCCCGTGCTCGCCGAGGCCCTGCGGGCCCTGCCGACCGACATGCCCTGGTCCATGGACCTGTACGGGGTGCCCGCGCTGCCGCCCCGGCTGCCCGCGGCGGTGCGCGGCCACGCCGCGTTCCCCCCGGACCGGCTCGGCGACGTGCTGGGCGCGCACGACGTGCTGGTGCTGCCGTCGGTGATGCGCGAGTCGCACTCGATCCTCACGCGCGAGGCGCTGTCCGCCGGCCTCCCGGTGGTCTGCACCGACACCCTCGGCCCCGAGGAGGCGGTCCGGCACGGCCGGAACGGCCTGGTCGTGCCCGCGGCCGACGCCGGCGCCCTCGCGACGGCGCTCGAGCGGCTCGTGCGCGACCCGGGGCTCGTGGCGGGCATGCGGGGCCAGGGCTCCGCCAGCCCGC
>JAEZAR010000111.1 GCA_023430425.1 Actinomycetes bacterium
GCACGACGACGGTCGGGCAGTGCGCGTGCGCGGGCAGCGCCGACGAGACGGTGCCGAGCAGGCGCTCGGCGAACCCGCCGCGCCCCCGGGTACCCACGACGACGAGCGCGGACTCGCGGGAGAGCTCGACGAGCACGGCGGCGGCGTCCCCGGTGGCGACGGCGGACGTCGCGCGCAGCCCGGACGGCGCCACGCGGGCCAGCGCCTCGTCCAGCACGGCCCGGGCACCCTCGGCGATCGCGGAGTCGTCCAGGGCGGCGTACCCGCCGTCGAGCGCGGCCGCGGTGAACGTCGGCACGGAGTACGCGCACACGAGGTGCAGCCGCAGCCCGTGCGCCCGCGCGTAGGCCGCCGCCCAGTCGAGGGCTGCGAGGCTCGGCGGGGACCCGTCCACCCCGACCAGGACCACGTCGTGGTGCGTCATCGCTCCTCCCTCGGCAGCCGACACCCTCAGTCTGCCCCTTCGGGACGCCCGCGGGCCCCTGCACGGCCCGGAAGATCACCCGAAGGTGGGCCGAGTGGCAGGTGTGGCCGCACCGGCCGCACCGGACGCACCGGACGCACTGGCCGCACCGACGCACTGGCCGCACCGGACGCGCTGGACGCGCGGGCGGGCAGGGTGGGTCAGGCCGGGGGGGTCGACGCTCGCTCAGGCAGCGGCGAGGTAGGCGTGCCACGACGGGTGCGGACGCACGGCGGCGACGAGCAGAGCGGTGCTGCTGCGCGGCGCCGCCGGCGTCACGAGCAGCTGCCAGCCGATCTCCGACAGCAGGCGGTCCGCCTTCTTGTGGTTGCACCGCGAGCACGCCGCCACGACGTTCGTCCACTCGTGCACGCCCCCGCGCGAGCGCGGGTGCACGTGGTCGACGGTGTCCGCCGGGCCGGCGCAGTACGCGCACCGGTGGGCGTCGCGCTGGAGCACCGTGCGCCGCGTGGGCGCGACCACGGCCCGGAACGGGACGTGGACGTACCGCGTGAGGCAGAGCACCTGGGGGACGGGCACGGCCAGGGACGCGGAGTGCAGGTAGCGGCCGTCGGACTCCAGCACCACGGCCTTCCCGCTCAGGACGAGCGTCACCGCCCGGTGCAGGCTGACCACGCAGAGCGGCTCACGACTGGCGTTGAGCAGGAGCGACCGTCGGGGAGCGGTCGCCGGATGGTGGTCCTCCGCGGCGGACTGGCTGTCCGGGACGGGGACCGTGACGTACGTCGATCGCACGGCGGGCCTCCGGTGTCGGCGGAACCCGGCTGGCTGCAGGGTCCGGTCACGCTGTGCCCAGGGTACGCGTCCGCCCCACCGACGCCGAGGACATACCCGCGCGGGACGCACGACGGCCCGCGGACGGGTGTCCGCGGGCCGTGCCGTCCGGGCCTCGCCCGCCGCTCGCCTCCGTCAGCCGGTGACCCGGACGTACACCGGGTTCGTCTGCCAGATGGCGCGGAACTGGATGGTCTTGCCCGGGCGGGGGGCGTCGATCTGCAGGCCGTCGCCGGCGTAGATGCCCACGTGGCCCGGCGAGACGATGATGTCGCCCGGCTGCGGCTCGGAGACGCGGGTGCCGACGTCGTAGTAGGCGCCGGAGCTGCGCGGCAGGGAGATGCCGAGCTGGGCGTAGACGTAGGACACGAACCCGGAGCAGTCGAACCCGTCGGGGGTCGAGCCGCCGTAGACGTACGGCACGCCGACGTAGCGGGCGGCGATCTCGAGGACGGCGTTGCCGGCCACGGCCTGCGGGATCGCGTTGTTGACCGCCCGGGCCTCCGAGCGCGACGCGGCGCTGGAGGTGGACCGCGCGGGCGCCGGAGCCGGCGGCGGCTCGGGCTTCGGGTTCGCGGTGACCGTGATCTGCGGCGCGTCGAACGCCCACGCGGCGTCGGTCGGCACCTCGACCACGGGGGACGTGGCGAGCGCGGCGCGGGCCTCGGCGGTGAGGGCGGCCACGTCGACCGGGGGCAAGGCGCTCGCGGGGCCCTCGGCAGGAGCCGCCGTGGCCGGGATCGCGATCGTCGTGAGGGCCAGGCCACCCGCGGCGCCGACCACGGCGGACCGGCGGCCGACGACGGCCATCCCGGTCGCGGCGGCTGCGGCGAGGTCGTCCAGGGGGGTCGTCGGACGGCACTGCGAACGGTGCCTGGCGCGATGGGAGTCGCTCACTCGGTACCTCTCCGACGCCTGCGAGGTGAGCTGTCGGGTTCGGGTGGGAGATCACCCGGCTCCGGTCCCGTGCGCCAGGCGCACGCTCCCGGGGCTTCACCCCGAGGGCATCGAGGGGGCTCGATGCCCGAAGTGGTTCCCCCGCTCCTGCCATGGGGTCAGCGGACCTGCGGGCGGTGGCAGGACTCGGCGTTCCGCCCGAGGGCTTCGCGGAGGAGGGTTCCGTGAAGCGATTCGCACAGTACCTGAGGCCGTCGACGGATGTCACGTTCCGGTCACGGTGAGGAGGGCCACGTCAGGGCGCGACCGCGCCACGCACCCGGTCAGGGGGCGGTCGGGGCCCCGCGGCAGGGCCCTTGGTCCTACGCGCGCCCGGGTGCGGCGACGAAGACGTGGCGGGCCACGTCGTCGGGCAGGTCGAGGACGGTGGGCGCACCCGGCGCGCCGACGGTCACCACCCCGTCCCCCGGCCGCACCGTCACGACGGCGTCCGGGAGCACGCCCGCCGTGCGCATCTGGTCGAGCAGGTCCACCTCGACCTGCACCGGCTCGCCCAGCCGCACGACCGTGGCCGTCGCCTCGGGCAGCCCGTCGAGGGACCGGACGAACGCCGGCAGTGCGACGACGCCGTCGAGGAACGCCTCCGCGGGTGCGTGCTCCCCCAGCTCCTCGAGGCCGGGGATCGGGTTCCCGTACGGGGAGCGGTGCGGGTGGTCCAGCAGCTCGACCAGGCGCTGCTCGACCCGCTCGCTCATCACGTGCTCCCAGCGGCACGCCTCGTCGTGCACCAGGGGCCACTCGAGCCCGATGACGTCGGTGAGGAGCCGCTCGGCGAGGCGGTGCTTGCGCATGACCCGCGTGGCCACGCGCCGGCCCTCCTCGGTGAGCTCGAGGTGCCGGTCGCCGCTCACGACGACGAGGCCGTCGCGCTCCATGCGGGCGACCGTCTGCGACACCGTCGGGCCGGAGTGGCCGAGGCGCTCGGCGATGCGCGCCCGCAGCGGGACGATGCCCTCCTCCGTCAGCTCGTAGACGGTCTTGAGGTACATCTCCGTGGTGTCGATCAGGTCGCCGCTCACGCTCGACTTCCTCCGCTGCTCGCCGGGTGCCGCCCCCAAGGTTACGGGGCGGGCGGCGCCCACGGACGTCCCCGGTGCCCGGCGCACCGGGCACCTACAGTTGACGCCGTGATCGACGCACCGGCCATCGAGATCCCCGCCCACCTGCTGCCCGCGGACGGGCGGTTCGGGTCGGGGCCCTCGAAGGTGCGGCCCGAGCAGGTGGCCGCCCTGACCGGCGTCGGGCGCTCGCTGCTCGGCACGTCCCACCGCCAGGCGCCGGTCCGGGACGTGGTGCGCCGGCTCCGGACGGGCCTGGCCGAGCTGTTCGCGCTGCCGGAGGGCTACGAGGTCGTGCTCGGCAACGGGGGCACCACCGCGTTCTGGGACGTCGCGACCTTCAACCTCGTCCGTGAGCGCGCCCAGCTGTGCACCTTCGGCGAGTTCGGGACCTCGTTCGCCACCGCGGTGCGCGAGGCGCCGTTCCTCGCCGACCCCGACGTGCGCACCGCCGCACCGGGCTCCCTCGTCCTGCCCGAGGCGGCCGCGGACGTCGACGCGTACTGCTGGCCGCACAACGAGACCTCCACGGGCGTCGCCGCGCCCGTGCACCGGCCCGCGGGCGCCGACGACGACGCCCTCGTCCTCGTCGACGCGACGTCCGGCGCCGCCGGGCTGCCCGTGGACGTCGCGCAGACGGACGTGTACTACTTCGCGCCCCAGAAGGGCTTCGCCGCGGACGGCGGGCTCTGGTTCGCGCTGGCGTCCCCCCGGGCGCTCGAGAGGGCGGAGCGGCTCGCCGCGGACCGGTGGACGCCCCGCTTCCTCTCGTTCCCGACGGCGCTGGCGAACAGCCGCCAGGACCAGACGCTCAACACGCCGGCGATCGCCACCCTCGTCCTGATGGCCGAGCAGGTCGACTGGCTCCTCGAGCACGGCGGGCTCGCGTGGGCGACGGCCCGCACGGCCGAGTCCGCGGCGCACCTGTACGGCTGGGCCGAGGCGCGCGCCTGGGCCACGCCGTTCGTGGCCGACCCCGCGGCGCGCAGCCGGGTCGTCGGCACGGTGGACCTCGACCCCGCGGTGGACCACGCCGTCGTCTGCCGGGTCCTGCGCCGCCACGGCGTGGTCGACGTGGAGCCGTACCGGCGCCTGGGCCGCAACCAGCTGCGGGTCGCGATGTTCCCGGCGGTCGACCCCGCCGACGTGCAGGCCCTCACGGCGTGCGTCGACCACGTGGTCGAGCGGCTGCGATGAGCCGGGCCGGTGGGCGGTGGACGGGTGCGTTCCACCGCGACCGCCTCACGCTCACCCTCGACGGCTCGTTCGTCACGTGGGGCTGGTTCCTGTACGCGTTCACCCCGACGGTGCCGCAGATCGCCCGTGAGCAGGACATCTCGTTCGGGCTCGCGGGCCTGCACGGCACCGCGATGGCCCTCGGCTCGGTGGTCAGCGGAGCGATCACGCCCTGGCTCGCGGGGAGGTTCGGGCGCCGCGTGCAGCACCTCGTCGGCACGGTGGCGATCGTCGTGGGCGTGGTCGCCCTCGTCAGCGGCCACGTGCTCGCGCAGACGCTGCCGGCGGTGTTCGTGCTCGCCCTCGGCGGCAACCTCACGATCACGGCCGCCCAGCCCGCCCTCGTCGTCCACCACGGCGCCGCCGGCCCGTCGGCCGTGACCGAGGCGAACGGGATCGGGTCCGGCGTCGGGATCCTCGCGCCGCTGGCGGTGGGCCTGGCGATCGGCGCGGGCTGGGGGTGGCGGCCCGCCGTCGCGGTGACGGTGCTGATCGCCGTCGGCGTGGGCGTCGCCACGGCGACGCTGCGGGGCGAGCCGGCCATGGACCGCCCCGCCCCGGTGCCCCACGACGAGCGCCCCGCCCCCGTCCGCTTCCCGCCCGAGCTGTGGTTCTTCTGGGTCTCGATGATCTGCGGGTCGGCGATCGAGTTCTCCACCACGTTCTGGGCCGCCGACGTGCTCCAGACGCGGACCGGCGCGACGGCCTCGCTCGCGACGGCGGCCGTCACCGGTCTCATCGCCGGCATGACCGCCGCACGCTTCGTGCTCGGGCCGCTCGCCGCCCGCAAGGCCCCCGAGAAGCTCCTGCTCGTCGGGTACGCCGTGGCGCTGGTCGGCTGGGCGGTCTTCTGGACCGCGACCACCCCGGCGACGGCCGTGGTCGGCCTCGTGGTCGCCGGCCTGGGGAACGGGCCCCACTACCCGCTCTCCGTCGCCCTCGTCCTGCGCGCCGCGGGCGCGCGGCCCGACAAGGCGCAGGGCATCGCCTCGGTCGGCGTGGGCTTCGCCGTCGGCGGGGCGCCGTTCGTGCTCGGGGCGCTCGCGGACGCCGTCGGCACCCACCGGGCGTTCCTCGTGGTGGCCGGCCTCATCGTCGTCGGCGGCACCGCGGTGCTGCTGGGCCTGCGCACCGTGCAGGCGCGGGTCCGGGCGACACGGGCGCTCCCGCCGGCCGCCTGACGCCCCGGGCCACCGACCGCCCGGGCGATCGCTCAGGCTGCGGTCGTCGAGTTCGACGCCTCCTGCTGGCGCAGGGCCTGCGCGACCCGCCGCCGCTCGGCCTCGGCCTCGGCCTCGGTCTCGGCGTCGTCATCCGCCGGCCAGCGCACCTCCAGGTGGGGGCGGCGCAGCAGGTGGTAGCGGACCTCGACCTTCCAGTTGCGGATCGCCCAGATCCCCGCCGCCGTGGCGACGACGAGGGCGCTGATCGCCCCCACGCCGATCGACCAGCGCGGGCCGAGGTGCTCGGCCACCCAGCCGACGGCGGGCGACCCGATCGGCGTCGCGCCCAGGAAGACCAGGAGGTAGATCGACATCACGCGCCCCCGCATCTGGGGCGTCGTGGACACCTGGATCGTCGCGTTGGCGGCCGTGAGCATCGTCAGGGAGGCGAAGCCGACGGGGATGGTCGCGAGCGCGTAGAGCTCGTAGGTCGGCATGAGCGCCATGACCCCGGCCGCGACGCCGAAGCCCAGCGCGGCCGCGATGACCAGCCGCACCCGGGGACGCTCGCGGCGGGCGGCCATGAGGGCGCCGGCGAGCGAGCCGATGGCGAGGATCGAGCCGAGCACGCCGTACTCGCCCGGACCCTTGCCGAACTCGGTGCGCGCCATGACGGCGCTCGTGAGCTGGAAGTTCAGGCCGAACGTGCTGACGACCCCCACCACGGCCATGACGACCATGAGGTCGGTGCGGTTGCGGACGTAGCGCAGCCCCTCGCGGATCTGCCCCTTGCCCCGGTGGGACCGCTCGACCGGCTGGAGGTCGCGCGTGCGCATGGCGAGGAGCGCGCCGATCGTGGCCGCGAAGCTCACCGCGTTGATGAGGAAGACCCAGCCGGTGCCGACCCACGCGATGAGCAGCCCGGCGACGCCGGGGCCGATCATCCGGGCCGCGTTGAAGGAGGCGCTGTTGAGCCCGACGGCGTTGGGCAGCCGCTCCGGGGGCACCATGTCGGCGACGAACGTCTGCCGGGCGGGGGCGTCGACGGCCGAGACGCACCCGAGCAGGCCGGCGAACACGTACACGTGCCAGAGCTCGGCGTGGCCGCTCAGGACGAGGGCGCCCAGCCCGGCCGCGAGCAGGCCCATCCCGCCCTGCGTCGCCATCAGGAGCCGACGTCGGTCGACCCGGTCGGCGAGCACGCCGGCCCACGCGGACAGCACCAGGGCGGGCGCGAACTGCAGCGCCGTCGTGATGCCCACCGCGACGCCGGAGTCGTCCGTCAGGTGCGTGAGGACCAGCCAGTCCTGGGCCACGCGCTGCATCCACGTGCCGACGTTGGCGACGAGCGCGCCGGCGAACCACAGGCGGTAGTTGCGGAAGGCGAGCGAGGCGAAGGTGCTCCTCATCCCTCCGCCACCTTCCGGAGCAGCTCGGAGGCCTGCGCCAGCACCTGGCGCTCCTCGGGGGTGAGCCGGGCCAGGCGGCCTGCGAGCCACTCGTTGCGGCGCCGCCGGGTCTCGCGGACCTCGGTCTGGCCCGCGTCCGTGATGGACACCAGCACCTGGCGGCCGTCGGTGGGGTGCTCGTCGCGGCGGGCCAGACCGGCCGCGACGAGGGCGTTGACGGTGCGCGACATGTGCGGGGGCTTGACGTGCTGCTCCTCCGCGAGCGCGGACGGGGTCGTCGGGCCGCCGCTCGAGAGCGCGGCCAGCACGGCGTACTGGCCGTCGGTGATGTCCTCCGAGGACCGCTCCCGCCGCAGGCGCCGGACGACACGCATGAGCGAGACGCGCAGCTCGCCGGAGAGGGCGGCGGGCCGGCAGGCGGCCGCGGGTTGGGCGGCCGGGCCCGCCCGACCCGCGCGCGGCGCGGCAGCAGGAGCACTCGTCATGGTCATGACCATAGGTCATTACCCTTGGTAACTACCAGTCGAGCGGGGGTGAGGTCGGTCACCACCCGGGCACGCGACGGCCCCCCGAGCCAGGCTCGGGGGGCCGTCGCAGCAGGACCGCCCGGCGCAGCCGGGCGACCGGAGGTCACACGCCGAGGACGTCCCGGATCGGGCCCATCGCGAAGTAGATGACGAACAGGCCGCCGCACACCCACAGGAGCGGGTGCACGTCACGCGCCTTGCCCACCGCGACCTTGAGCACGACGTAGGCGACGAAGCCCGCGCCGATGCCGACGGTGATCGAGTACGTGAACGGCATGAGCACGATCGCGAGGAACGCCGGGATCGCGACCTCGAGCTTGCGCCAGTCGATGCCGGTGATCTGCATCATCATGAGGAAGCCGACCAGCACGAGCGCGGGGGTCGCGGCCTCGTAGGGCACCATCGCGACGAGCGGCGCGAGGAAGGTCGCCAGCAGGAACGCCACGCCGGTGACGACCGACGCGAGCCCGGTGCGCGCGCCGTCGCCGACGCCGGCCGCGGACTCGATGTAGCTCGTGTTGGACGAGACGCTGGCCGCGCCGCCGGCCGCCGCGGCGACCGAGTCGACGATGAGGATCTGCTTCGTCCGCGGCGGGTTGCCGTTCTCGTCGAGCAGGTCCGCCTCGCCGCCGATGGCGACCATCGTGCCCATCGTGTCGAAGAAGTCCGCGAGCATGACCGAGAAGACGAGCAGGACGACCGCGAGGATGCCGATCTTCTCGACGCCGCCGAGGAGCGAGAAGTTGCCGATGAGCGAGAAGTCGGGGACGTCCGCGACGCGGTCCGGCAGTGCCGGGTCACCGAGGCCCCAGCCGGTCGGGTTGTCGGCGCTCTTGGTGCCGACGTCGGTGACGATCTCGATGAGCACCGCGAGCAGGGTCGCCGCGATGATCCCGATGAGGATCGCGCCGCGCACCTTGCGCACGTACAGGATGACGGTGAGGAAGAGGCCGACGACGAACACGAGCATCGGCCAGCCGGCGAGCGAGCCGTTGACGCCGAAGGCGAGCACGGGCGTGCCGGGGCGGACGATGCCCGAGTCGACCAGGCCGATGAGGGCGATGAAGAGGCCGATGCCCACGCCGATCGCCGTCTTGAGCTCCTTCGGCACGGCCTTGAAGACCGCCTCGCGGAAGCCGGTCAGGACGAGGACGAGGATGATGAGGCCCTCGAGGACGATGATGCCCATCGCGTCGGCCCAGCTCATGCCCTCGAGCCCGGCGATCGAGAACGTCACGAACGCGTTGAGCCCGAGCCCGGCCGCGATCGCGAGCGGGAACTTCGCGACGACGCCCATCGTGATGCTGAGCACGCCCGCGACCAGTGCCGTCACCGCGGCGATCTTGGTGACGTCGCCGCCCGCGAGGAACTCGCCGGTACCGTCGGGGATGGTCGTGAGGATGAGCGGGTTCAGCACGATGATGTAGCTCATCGCGAAGAAGGTCACGAGGCCGCCGCGGATCTCGGTGCCGACGGTGGAGCCACGTTCGGTGATCTTGAAGTACGTGTCGAGAGCGCTGAGAGGGCGCTGCGGGGGGGCCGGGTCGGCCGTGGAGGGGGTGGTGGTCTGCGCCATGGCGCAGAGGATGGCAGAACTCGCGGCGTCCGAAGGTACGGTTCGGCGCCGCGTTTGCGGAGTTGTACGAGACGTCACCCTCGCGGGGTACCTGGTTGTCGTCCTCGTCATCACGTTGTGGCCCGCCCCGCCCGACGCGACCTCGTTCACGTGGCTCGAGCGCGCCCTCGCGTGGGCCCACCGGGTGGGCCTGCCCGACGCCGTCGACGTCATGACCGTCGAGGCGGTCGCCAACGTCGTGATGTTCGTCCCGCTGGGCGTCCTGCTGCCCTGGGCCGGCCGCGCCCGCCCCGCGGTCGCCGTGCTCCTCGGGCTGGCGCTGTCCGCCGGTATCGAGCTCACGCAGCTCGCGCTGCCCGAGCGCCACCCGACCGTGCGAGACGTCCTCATGAACACCCTGGGCGCGGCGCTGGGCGCGGCGGCGGTCCTGGCGGTGCGCAGCTGGAGCCGCAGCCGGCCCTCGACCCGGACCATGGCCCCGCCCGGCGGCTGAACCACCGGCAATCACCCGGCAATCACCCGGCCCCGGGCCACCGCCGCCCTCAAGCGCCACGGCGCCGCGGCCGACAGGAGGGCATGGATCGCAGCGCATCCCCCGGCGGCCCGACCGCCGCGCCCGAGGCCTCCGC
>JAEZAR010000107.1 GCA_023430425.1 Actinomycetes bacterium
GCCCGGGGGCCGGGGGCGTCGGGCGGGCGGGCGGGCGCCGGTCAGGCCCCGCGCGCGGGAGCGGTCAGTGGACCTCGCCCCGCCAGGCGCCGGTCTCCGTGCCGCGGGACTCGATGAACTCCTTGAACTTGCCGAGGTCCTTCTTCACCTGCATGTCGTCGGCGCCGACCATGGCCCCCGCCTTCTCGGTGAGGGACTCGGTCTCCCAGTCGATCTGCACCATGACGCGCGTCGTGTCCGCCGAGATCCGGTGGAACGTGACGACCCCCGCGTGCGTCTTGCCGTCGATGCTGCGCCAGGCGACGCGCTCCTCGGGGATCTGCTCGGTGATCTCGGCGTCGAACTCGCGCTCGACCCCGCCCACGCTCGTCTTCCAGTGCGTCAGCGTGTCGGTCAGCTGCTGCACCCGCTCGACACCCCCCATGAACTCGGGGAAGGACTCGAACTGGGTCCACTGGTTGTACGCCGTCGAGACGGGCACGTTGACGTCGATGGACTGCTCGATGGTCGGCATGTGGCCTCCTGCATCAGGGATGACGTGTGCGTCACCTCCACGGTAGGCACGGGTTCGCGACGGCGCGCGTCGAAGCCGTCCCGGCGGCCGGACGCGCGCGGCGCGGCCCCGACCACGGCGAGTCGCTGCCCGGGGAGCCGCGTCCCGGCCGGTTGCGCCACTCGGGTGACGTGGGGTCCCCCATGGGTGACCTGGGCTGGTCCGGTCGAGTGATCCCGGTTGTGCCGAACGGGTGATTCTTCCCGCCCGCACCGAAGGGTCCTTTGTCGGATGTCCGGTTTTGTGGCAGCCTGTCCGACGTCAGCGAAAAGGGCAAACCCACCGCGAGGTGGGGACGCAAAGCCACGGGACCCACGAGGTCGGCCGGGCGGACCGAACGACGAAGGAGCGCAGATGTCGCCGCAGACTCCCGCCAAGGCGAACCGCACCGACACCCCCGGAGCCCTGCTCACGCCGTCCGAGGTGGCGAGCATGTTCCGGGTCGACCCCAAGACAGTGACCCGGTGGGCGAAGGCGGGCAAGCTCTCCGCCATCCGCACCCTCGGCGGGCACCGTCGCTACAGCGAGGCCGAGGTCCGCTCGCTGCTGACGGGCATCCCGCAGCCGCGCGACACGGACTTCTGAGCCGGTAGGACCGCGTGAGCCCCCGGGCGTCGCCCGGGGGCTCACGCGTGCCGTCAGGGGGCCACGTGAGGAGCCGCGAGGTGCTGCGAGCGGCGGACCGACCGGCTCACGACGAAGCCCCGGTCACGACGTGGTGACCGGGGCTCGTGGTGCCCGAGACAGGACTCGAACCTGCGACCTTCTGCTCCGGAGGCAGACGCTCTATCCGCTGAGCTACTCGGGCGGGACGGGGCAGAACACTACCGCACGGGCGGGAGGCCGGCGGAGCCCGGGGACCCGGGGAGCCGGGCGGGGTCAGGCGACGGGCTCGTCGCCGATGAACAACGACAGGTAGTCGTCGATCTCACGCATCGCAGCCACGGGGTCGCGCTCGGCGATCGCCTCGACCAGCGACGTGTGGGCGACGTCCTGCTCCTCCGCGGGGTGCTCGAAGTTGAACCGGATGTTCGCGACGACCGCGTCGAGCAGGGTGTCGTACAGCGCGAGGAGGACCGGGTTGCCGGCGGCCTCGGCGATCCGCCGGTGCAGGTTCAGGTCGGCGTCGGTGGCGGTGTCGAGGTCGCCCGCCGCGTAGGCGGCCGCGCGGCGGTCATGGAGCTCCCGCAGCTCGGCCAGCTGGGCCTCGCTGCGCCGCTGGGCGGCAAGCCGGGCGGCCTCCACCTCGAGGCTGCGGCGCACCTCGAGGACGTCGCGCTGGTGGGCGCCCGCGATCTGGCGCCCCATCGCCGTGCCGAGCTCCGAGTCGGAGATCACGTACGTCCCGGAGCCCTGTCGCCGCTCGAGCATCCCCGCGTGGACCAGCGACTGCACGGCCTCGCGCACGGTGTTGCGCCCGACTCCGATGAGCTCGGTCAGCTCGGGCTCCGGCGGGATGCGGGTGCCGACGGCCCAGGCGCCGGAGGTGATCTGCTGGCGCAGCCGACCCACGGCCTGGTCGATGAGGTTGGTCCGCCGCGTCATCCCACCTCCTGCGTCTCGGTGAGACGCAGTCAACACCAGGCGGGCGTCCCGGCGCGACCATGGCGCACCGCACGGCCCCGGTTCGCCCACCCACCCTGCCCCGCCGCGGGCGCGGTCCGGCCGGGACGCCGGGAGGTGGGAGGATGCGGCCGGTGCGAGCCGACCACCCACCGCGACCCTTCCGGGGGCGGCTGGTCGTCCTCGCGGGAGTGCTGCTCGTCGCGCTGAACCTGCGCGTCGCGGTCACCGCGGTGTCCCCGATCCTCGACCTCCTGCGCGCCGACGTGCCGTTCTCGACGACCCACGCCGGCCTCCTCGGCACCGCGCCGGTCGTCACCTTCGCGCTCTTCGGCGCGCTCGCGCCCGCCGTGGGGCGCCGGTGGGGCCTGGAGCCCGCGCTCGTCGCCGCGATGCTGGTGTCCGCGGCGGGGGAGGTCCTGCGCGCCGCCGCGCCCGACGCCGCGTGGTTCCTCGCCTGGTCGGTCGTCGCCCTGGCCGGCCTGGGGCTCGGCAACGTGCTGCTCCCGCCGCTGGTCAAGCGCTACTTCCCGGACCGGATCGGCGCGGTGACCGCCGCGTACACGGTGACGATGGCGGTGAGCACGGCGGCCCCGCCGCTGCTGGCGGTCCCGGCCGGGCTCGCGCTCGGGTGGCGGCCGTCGCTCGGCGGGTGGGCGGTCGTCGGGGTCCTCTCGGTCGTGCCCTGGGTCGTCGTCGTCGCCCGGTCCGTGGGCGCCCGGCGGAGCCTGCGCGACGTCCTCGCCCACAGCCGCACCGACGCGGGCGCGGCGCCGCGGGACGTCCACGCCCCCGGGCAGGTGTGGCGAAGCCCCCTCGCCTGGGCGATGACCGTCACGTTCGCCATGAACACGACGAACGTCTACGTCGCCTTCGCGTGGCTGCCGGGGATGCTCACCGACGCAGGCGCCACGGCCGCCGACGCGGGCCGGTGGCTCGCCCTCTTCGGCCTGCTCGGCTTCGTCTCGGCGCTCGTCGTCCCGCCGATCACCGCGCGCGTGGGCAACCCGTGGTGGCTCGTCGTCGTCTTCGTCGGCCTGTACGTCACCGCCTACGTCGGGCTGCTGACCGACCCCGGGGGCGCGACCGGGCTCTGGGTCGCGTGCCTCGGTGTGGCCCCCGGCGCGTTCCCCCTCGTGCTCACGCTCGTCGGGCTGCGCACCCGTACGGCGTCGGGCGCCGCGAGCCTGTCCGGGTTCGTGCAGGGCTTCGGCTACGCCATCGCCGGTGCCGGGCCGTTCGCCGTGGGCGCCCTGCACGAGGCGACGGGCGGGTGGGAGCCGGTCATGCTGGCGATGCTGGGCACCGTCGCGGTCCTCGGGGTGGCGGGTGTCCTCGCCTGCCGCCCGCGCATGCTGGAGGACACCTGGGGTGCCGCCGTGGTGGCGCCGCGGCCCCGGGACGCGGTCGGGCGGGCGGGCGGGCCTGGCTAGGCTTTGCCGGTGACCCCCGCCGAGCTCGCCCAGTCGCTGCACGCCGTCCTGACCGGCCTCGTCGCCGAGGGCGCCGTCCCGCTCGGACCCGCCGACGTCCCGGCCGAGGTCGCCGTCGAGCGCCCCCGCCAGCGCGAGCACGGCGACTGGGCGACCAACGTCGCGCTGCAGCTCGGCAAGCGGGCCGGGATGGCCCCGCGCGACCTCGCCGCCCTGGTGGCGGCCCGCCTCGGCCAGGTCCCGGGCATCGCGCGGGTGGACGTCGCCGGGCCCGGCTTCCTCAACATCACGCTCGACACCGCCGCCGCGGGCGCCCTCGCCCGCACGGTCGTCGAGGCGGGCGACGCCTACGGCACCAACGCCACCCTGGCCGGTCAGCGGGTCAACCTCGAGTTCGTCTCGGCGAACCCCACGGGCCCGCTGCACATCGGCGGCGCGCGCTGGGCCGCCGTCGGCGACTCGCTCGCCCGGCTCATGACGGCGTGCGGGGCGGAGGTGACCCGCGAGTACTACTTCAACGACCACGGCTCGCAGATCGACAGGTTCGCGCGGTCGCTGCTGGCGCGGGCGCGCGGCCACCAGGCGCCCGAGGACGGCTACGCCGGCGCGTACATCGAGGAGATCGCGGCCCGGGTGGTGGCCGATGCCGCCGCGGCCGGGGAGCCCGACCCGACGACGCTGCCCGACGCCGCGGCGCAGGAGGTCTTCCGTGCCCGGGGTGTCGCCCTGATGTTCGACGAGATCAAGGCGACGCTGCACACCTTCGGCGTCGACTTCGACGTCTACTACCACGAGGCGTCGCTGCACGAGTCGGGTGCCGTCGAGCACGCGATCGCCCGGCTGCGCGACCTGGGTCACGTCTTCGAGGCCGACGGCGCGACGTGGCTGCGCACGACCGAGTTCGGCGACGACAAGGACCGCGTGGTGGTGCGGTCGGACGGGATGCCCGCCTACATCGCCGGCGACCTCGCCTACTACCTGGACAAGCGCGAGCGCGGCTTCGACCGGGCGATCATCATCCTCGGTGCCGACCACCACGGCTACATCGGTCGCATGATGGCGATGTGCGCCGCGTTCGGCGACACCCCGTGGGTGAACCTCGAGATCCTCATCGGCCAGCTCGTCAACCTCGTCAAGGGGGGCGAGCCAGTCCGGATGGGCAAGCGGGCGGGGAACATCGTCACCATCGACGACCTCATCGAGGCCGTCGGGACGGACGCGGGGCGGTACGGCCTGGCCCGGTCGTCGGTGGACACGGCCATCGACCTGGACCTGGACCTGCTGGCGTCCCGGACCAACGACAACCCGGTCTTCTACGTGCAGTACGCGCACGCGCGCACCGCCAACGTCGCGCGGAACGCGGCCGAGCTCGGGGTGCGGCGCGAGGACGGCTTCGACCCCGCCGTCCTCGACCACCCGAGCGAGTCGGCGCTGCTCGGACGGCTGGCGGAGTTCCCCCGCGTCGTCGGGCAGGCCGCGGAGCTGCGCGAGCCGCACCGGGTCGCCCGGTACCTCGAGGAGCTCGCCGGCACGTACCACAAGTGGTACGACCAGCAGCGGCGCGTCATCCCGTTCGGCGACGAGCCCGTCACCGACGTCAACCGGACCCGGCTGTGGCTCAACGACGCCACGCGCACGGTGCTCGCGAACGGGCTCGCCCTGCTGGGCGTGAGCGCCCCGGAGCGCATGTGACCGCCGGGCTGGCCCCGCACGTCTGGCCCGCCGGGACGCGGCGAGGGCCCGACGGCGCCGTCCGGGTGGCCGGCCTCGACCTGCGCGAGCTCGCCGCCGAGCACGGCACGCCCGCGTACGTCCTGGACGAGGCCGACTTCCGCGCCCGCGCCCGGGGATTCCGGGAGGCCTTCGAGCAGGCCTTCGCCGCGGTGGGCACCGGCGTCGACGTGTACTACGCGGGCAAGGCGTTCCTGTCGGTGGCGGTGGCGCGCTGGGCGCACGAGGAGGGCCTGCGGATCGACACGGCCACGGGCGGCGAGCTCGCCGTCGCCCTGAGGGCCGGGGTCCCCGGGGCCGACATCGGCCTGCACGGGAACAACAAGTCCGACGCCGAGATCGCGCGCGCGCTCGCGGCCGGCGTCGGGCGCATCGTCATCGACTCGCTGGGCGAGGTCGACCGCGTCGCCGACGCCGTCCGGGCGAGCGGGACCGAGGGTGCGGGGCGCGCGCCGGTCATGGTCCGGGTCACCACGGGCGTGCACGCCGGCGGCCACGAGTTCATCTCGACAGCGCACGAGGACCAGAAGTTCGGGCTCTCCCTCGCGGGCGGCGCGGACAGCCCCGCCGCCGTCGCCCTCCGAGCGGTCCTGGCACGGCCCGAGCTCGAGCTCGTGGGCGTGCACTCGCACATCGGGTCCCAGATTCTCGACCCGTCGGGGTTCGAGGTCGCCGCCCGCCGCGTGCTGACGCTGAGGGCCGAGCTCGCGGCGGCCACCGGGTACCTGCTCGGCGAGGTGGACCTCGGCGGCGGGTTCGGGATCGCGTACCTGCCCGGTGAGGTGCCCCTCGAGCCGGGACGGGTCGCCAAGGACCTGGCCGGCGTCGTGGCCGACGCCTGCACGGGGCTCGGCACGCCGCTGCCGCGGATCTCCGTCGAGCCGGGCCGCGCGATCGTCGGACCGACCACCCTGACCCTGTACCGGGTGGGCACCGTCAAGCCGGTGACGCTGGACGACGGCGGCACGCGCACCTACGTCTCCGTCGACGGGGGGATGAGCGACAACCTGCGTCCGGCCCTCTACGGCGCGCGGTACACCGCGGCCCTGGTGTCGCGGCAGGGGAGCGAGGGGACCGTGCCGGCGCGCGTCGTCGGGAAGCACTGCGAGAGCGGGGACGTCGTGGTGCACGACGTCGACCTGCCGGCCGACGTCGCCCCGGGGGACCTGCTCGCGGTGCCCGCGACCGGCGCCTACGGGCGGTCGATGGCCTCCAACTACAACCACGTGCCGCGGCCCCCCGTCGTCGCCGTGCGGGACGGCGTGGCGCGCGTCGTCGTGCGCCGCGAGACCGAGGACGACCTGCTCGCGCTCGACGTCGGCTGACCGTCAGCGCCCGAGGGCCCGGCGCTCGAGCCAGGTCCGCACCCGAGGGTCCGTGGTCAGCGCGACCGCCGTGGCGTACGCGGCCGGGTCGCGCGTGAGCTCGGCGCGCGCGGCCCAGGCGGGCTGGAAGCGCGCGACGGCCGGGTCGTCGATCGCGTCCAGGACCGCCAGGCCGGCCGCCGGTCCCTCGACGCGGCCGACCGCGACGGCCAGGGCCGTCCGGGCACCGAGCGTCGGCGCCACGTCCACGAGGCCCGCGTACAGCAGCCGGAGGGCGGCCCAGTCCGTGACGCCGGTGCGGGCCCGGTCGCAGTGCACCGACTGGATCGCCGCCTCGAGCTGGAACCGGCCGGGCCGCCCGAGCGCGGCGGCGCGCCGCAGCAGCGCCTCGCCCTCGGCGATCAGCACGGCGTCCCAGGTCGCCGGGTCCTGCTCCTCCAGAGGGACGTACACGGCCCGGTCGCGGGCCGGCGCCCGCGCCGCCGAGAGCGTCAGGAGTGCCGCGAGGCCCCACGCCTCGGGCTCGTCGCCGAGCAGGGTCGCGGTCGTGAGCGCGAGGTGGCGCACCTCGTCGGCGAGGGGCGCCGCCCCCAGGTACTCGATGGCGTAGGCGCCGTACAGCGCCTCCAGCACGGGGGGCAGCCGCTCGGGCATGTCGGCCCGCGTCGGCACCTCGAACCCGATCGCGTCGTCCTTGATCCGCCGCTTGGCGCGGACGAGGCGCTGGGCCATCGTCGCCGTCGGGACCGCGAAGGCGCGGGCCACCCGCCGCGCGTCGAGGCCGAGGACGACCTGCAGCATGAGCGGCGCCCGGACGACCGGCTCGACCGCGGGGTGCGCGCACGCGAAGAGCAGCTCGAGCCGCCTGTCCCCGATGGCGTCGACGTCGACGTCGAGGACGTCGGCGACGAGGAGCGCCTCGTCCAGCGGCGCGGCGCGGCGGTGCGACGCCGACCTCAACGCGTCGCGGACCCGGTTGCGGGCCACGGTCAGCAACCACCCCTCCGGGTTGTCGGGGACACCGGTCGCGGGCCACGTGCGCAGCGCCCGCTCGAAGGCGTCGGCGAGGGCGTCCTCGGCCGCGGCGAGGTCGCGGGTGGGCGCGGCGAGGATCGCGAGGAGACGCCCGTACGAGACGCGCGCCGCGAGCGTCGCCGCGGCCCGCGCCTCGTCCGTGGCGGTCACGGGTGCGTGAAGGCCGTCCATGCGCCGTCGGTGAAGCGGGTCGCGGTCGGGCGGATCTCGACGGTGCCGTAGTGGGCGGGCGGCGCCTGCTGGGCCCAGGCGATGGCGGCGTCGAGCCCGGGCACCTCGATGACCACCGTGCCCCCGAGCTGCTCCTTCGTGTCGGCGTAGGGGCCGTCCTGCACCACGAGCGTGCCGGTGGCGAGGGAGACGGTGGTCGTCCGGGCGACGGGTTGGAGCACCTCGGCGGACACGAGCACGCCGGAGGCGTCGAGCGCCTTGGCGTACGCGTCGAAGGCCGCCATGCCCTCGGCGAGGGCCTCGGGGCCGAGCTCCTCGGCGGTCATCTCGGGGTAGTGGAGCAGGAGCGTGTAGCGCACGGCGGGTCCCTTCCTCGGGTACCTCCTGGTGGATCCTGACACCGGTGTGACGATCGACCCAAGCGCGGATCGACACGGGCACCCGCCGGTCAGCCCGCGGTGAGGACGCGCCGGGCGTCCGGTGCCGCCCCCGCCGGGCGAGCCTCGCGCCGGCGCGCGATGCCGTCGCGCCCGTGGGGCGGAGCACGGGCCGCCCGCGGACGCCCGCCCGGCGCTGATCTCCGCACCCGTATCCTGGGGCCGCCCGGGCCCCGCCCGGGTGCTCCGGCAAGGTCAGGAAGGTGTGAGGCGCGTGTCCGTCCGGGTGGCCCTGATCGGGTGCGGGACCGTGGGCACGGAGGTGGCCCGCCTGCTCCTGACCCACGTCGACGAGCTGACCGCCCGGGTGGGGCAGGAGGTGCGGCTCGTCGGGATCGCGGAGCGGTCCACCGAGGCCGAGCGGGACCCGGTGATCCCCCGCGACCTGCTCACCACCGACTGGCGGGGGCTCGTCGCCCGGGCCGACGTCGTCATCGAGCTCATCGGCGGGGTCGAGCCCGCGCGCACCATGATCCTCGAGGCGATGGCGGCCGGCGCGTCGGTCGTCACCGCCAACAAGGAGCTCCTCGGCAAGGACGGCCCCACGCTCTACGCCGCCGCCGAGGCCGCCGGGGTCGACCTGTACTTCGAGGCCGCGGTGGCCGGCGCGATCCCGCTCGTCCGGCCCGTGCGCGAGTCGCTGGCGGGGGACCGCATCACCCGGGTGCTCGGGATCGTCAACGGCACCACGAACTACGTCCTGGACCAGATGGCCACGACGGGGGAGGACCTCGCGCTCGCCGTCAAGCAGGCGCAGGCCAAGGGGTACGCCGAGGCGGACCCGACCGCCGACGTCGAGGGCTTCGACGCCGCGGCCAAGGCGGCGATCCTCGCCTCGCTCGCGTTCCACACCCGGGTGT
Organism: Actinomycetes bacterium; assembly: GCA_023430425.1. The sequence continues at coordinate 9,109 of JAEZAR010000107.1, forward strand.
CGACCGCCGAGGTCCACCGCGAGGGCATCACGTCGGTGACCGCCGACGACGTGGCCTGGGCTGCCGAGACCGGCCACGTGCTCAAGCTGCTCGCCGTCGCCGAGCGCCTGCCCGACGACGCCGGCGTGGTGGCCCGCGTGCACCCCGCGCTGGTGCCGGTGACGCACCCTCTCGCGGGCGTCCGCGGCGCCTTCAACGCCGTCTTCGTCGAGGCCGAGGCGGCCGGCCCCCTCATGTTCTACGGGCAGGGCGCGGGCGGCGTCCCCACCGCGTCGGCGGTGCTCGGCGACGTCATGACGATCGCGCGGCACCGGGTCCAAGGCGGCCGCGGCCCGGTCGAGTCCCGCTACGCCGAGCTCCCGGTGCTGCCGATGGCCCAGGCCGTCACCCGGTACCAGGTGCGGCTGCGCGTGGCCGACCGGCCGGGCGTGCTCGCCCAGGTGGCGGGCGCGTTCGCGGCTCAGGACGTGTCCATCGAGACCGTGCGGCAGGCGGCGCCCCCCGACGGCGCGACCGACGCCGAGGCCGACCTGCTCGTCGTGACGCACCGGGCCAAGGAGTCGGCGCTGGCCGCGACGGTCGTCGCGCTGGAGAGCCTGGACGCGGTGTCCGCGGTGCTGTCCGTGCTCCGGGTCGAGGGGGCGTGATGGCCAGGCAGTGGCGCGGCGTCGTCGCCGAGTACGGGGACCGGCTGCCGGCCCGGGTGCGCGAGCGGGTGGTCACCCTGGGGGAGGGCGGCACGCCGCTGGTCCCGGCCCGGGCGCTCTCCGAGCGCACCGGCGCCCACGTGCTCCTCAAGGTCGAGGGCCAGAACCCGACCGGCTCGTTCAAGGACCGGGGCATGACGACGGCGATCTCGTCGGCCGCCGCCCGCGACGTGCGCGTGGTCATCTGCGCCTCCACCGGGAACACCTCGGCGTCGGCGGCCGCCTACGCCACGGCCGCCGGCATGACCTGCGCCGTGCTGGTGCCCGACGGCAAGATCGCGATGGGCAAGCTGAGCCAGGCGGTCGCGCACGGCGCGCGGCTGCTCCAGGTGGACGGCAACTTCGACGACTGCCTCGTCGCGGCCCGCAAGCTCGCCGAGAGCTACGCCGTCGAGCTGGTGAACTCGGTCAACCCCGACCGCATCGAGGGTCAGAAGACGGCGGCGTTCGAGATCGTGGACGCGCTCGGCGACGCGCCGGACGTGCACGTCCTGCCCGTCGGCAACGCCGGGAACATCACCGCGTACTGGAAGGGCTTCACCGAGTACGCCGCGGACGGCCCCGCGACGCACACCCCCGCCGTCTGGGGCTTCCAGGCGGCGGGCGCCGCGCCCATCGTGCTGGGTCACCCGGTGGACGAGCCCGAGACCATCGCGACGGCGATCCGGATCGGCAACCCCGCCTCCTGGCGCCAGGCCGTCGAGGCGCGCGACGCCTCCGGGGGCCTCATCGAGGCCGTGACGGACGAGCAGATCCTCGCCGCGCACCGCATCCTGTCCGCCGAGGTCGGGGTGTTCGTGGAGCCCGCGTCAGCGTCCGGGGTCGCGGGCCTCCTCATGCTCGCCGAGCAGGGCCGCGTGCCGCAGGGCGCCCGGATCACCGTGACCGTCACGGGCCACGGGCTCAAGGACCCGCAGTGGGCGCTGCGCACGCCCGACGGCGAGCCCGTCCAGCTGACCCGGGTCACGCCGGACGTGGTGTCGATCGCCGACGCGCTCGGCCTGGACTGAGGGGGAGCCGTGCGGCTGATCTGCGACCACGTGCGCGTGCGGGTGCCGGCGACGAGCGCGAACCTCGGCCCGGGCTTCGACTGCATGGGTCTGGCTCTGGCGCACTACGACACCATCGAGGTCCGCGCCCTCGGCAGCCCCGACGTGCGCGTCGAGGTCACCGGGGAGGGCGCGGGCGAGCTGCCCGACGGTGAGGACCACCTCGTGGTCCGCGCCATCCGGGCAGCGCTCGACGACGTCGGCGCGCCGCAGGTCGGGCTCGAGCTGCGGTGCGAGAACCGGATCCCGCACGGCCGCGGGCTCGGCTCGTCGGCCGCGGCCGTGGTGGCCGGGATCCTCGCGGTCCGCGTGATGATCAGCGAGCCGGAGGCGTTGTACAACACGGCGGCCTTCCGGATCGCGACCCAGTTCGAGGGGCACCCGGACAACGCGGCGCCGGCCATCCTCGGGGGGGCCACGATCTCGTGGACCGGGCCCGACGGTCCGCACGCGACCCAGCTCGACCTGCACCCCGACGTCGTGCCCGTCGCCCTGGTGCCGCAGGTGAGGCTGGCGACGCGGACCGCGCGCGGCGTCCTGCCCGCGACGGTCCCGCACGCCGACGCCGCCTACACCGCCGGGCGCGCCGCGCTCCTCGTGCAGGCGCTGTGCCACCGCCCGGAGCTGCTGTTCGAGGCGACCGACGAGCGGCTCCACCAGGAGTACCGGGCACAGGTGATGCCCGCGACGATGCAGCTCGTGCGGGCGCTGCGCGCAGCCGGCCAGGCCGCCGTCGTGTCCGGCGCGGGCCCGTCTGTGCTCGTCCTCGAGCGGGCGAGCGACGGCGACGCCGGCGCCCGGGCCCGGGACGAGGTGGTCGCCGGGGTGGGCGGCGGCTGGTCGGCGCTGGTGCCCGGCATCGCGACCGACGGGGCCGTCGCCGAGCGCCTCTGACCCCCTGGTGCCGTGCCCGGCCACGGGCGACGTCACCCGCCCGGGTCCGTGCCGTGGCACCCGGCCCGGTGGTACCGTGGTGGCGATCCCCCAGGACCCGCGGAACGGGAGCACGTCACCTCGGCGGGCACCACACGGCCACGTGGTGCGGGGACACCCACCACTCCACGCTCGACGTCGTCGATCTCGTGGTGCAACCACCTGCCGGTTCCTCCGGCGAACCACGCGGCCCCGCGACACCCGGCCGCCGACGAGGGGGAAGGACCTTCGTGACAGAGACCATCGATGCGACGGCGGAGGCCGCGGGCACGCCCACCGGGTCCCGGTCCGCAGCCCTGAGCGCCCTGCGCCTGCCCGAGCTCCAGGCCCTCGCGGTCGAGCTCGGCGTGCCGGGCACGTCGGGGATGCGCAAGAGCGACCTCGTCGCCGCGATCCGCGAGCGGCGCGGCGGTCGGTCCGCCGGCGCCACGCGGGCAGCACGGC
>JAEZAR010000132.1 GCA_023430425.1 Actinomycetes bacterium
GGACCCGAGGCAGCCCATGTTCGCGCGGCGCCGCATCGCGGGCAAGCTCGCAGCGCTGTACCAGCAATCGAGGAGTGCCAGTGTTTTCCGCCATAGCCAGCGTATTGCAGCTCATAGTGGACCCGTGCTACGCGCTGACGGGCAACTGGTGGCTCGCCATCCTGCTGTTCACGCTCATCACGAAGGTCATTCTCATCCCGATGTCGCTGTGGGTGCAGTGGAACTCCATCAAGATGGTGCAGATCATGCCCGCGCTCAATCGCCTGAAGGTGAAGTACTTCGGCGACCGCCCTCACACCCCAGGACGGAGCCGGCCGTGCTGCTGATGATCGCCGCGTACGTCGTGGCGGCCGTCGGCGCGCCCGCCGTGGTGCGGCGGTTCGGGCGCCGGGCGTTCGTGGTGCTCGCCGCCCTGCCGCTCGCCGGCCTGGTGTGGGCGCTGCGCTGGACCGGCGAGGTCATGGACGGCGCGGGGCCCGCCGAGACGACCCGGTGGGTGCCGCACCTGCAGATGCACCTGGCCTTCCGGCTGGACACGCTGAGCTGGCTGATGGTGCTGCTCGTCACCGGTGTCGGGGCCCTGGTCTTCGTCTACTCGGCGGGCTACTTCTCCTCGAGGGCCGGCGGGCTCGGGCGGTTCGCGGGCATGCTGACCGCCTTCGCCGGCTCCATGTTCGGGCTGGTCACGACCGACGACCTCCTGCTCCTGTACGTCTTCTGGGAGCTGACGACCGTCACGTCGTACCTGCTCATCGGACACTACGCGGACCGCAAGGCGTCCCGGCGCGCGGCCATGCAGGCGATCGTCGTCACGACGTTCGGCGGCCTCGCGATGCTCGTCGGGCTCATCGTGCTCGGCGAGACGGCCGGCACCTACCGCATCTCGGAGGTGGTGGCGGACCCGCCGTCGGGCACCGCCGTGACGGTCGCGGTGGTGCTCCTGCTGCTCGGCGCGGTCACCAAGTCCGCGCTCGTGCCGTTCCACTTCTGGCTGCCGTCCGCGATGGCCGCGCCGACGCCGGTCTCGGCCTACCTGCACGCGGCCGCGATGGTGAAGGCGGGGGTGTACCTGGTGGCGCGCTTCGCGCCCGGGTTCGGCGAGCTCGGGGCGTGGCGGGCCGTGGTGATGACCCTCGGGGCCTGGACCCTGGTCCACGGGGGCTACCGCGCGCTGCGGCAGTACGACCTCAAGCTCGTCCTCGCGTTCGGCACAGTCAGCCAGCTCGGCCTCCTCGTCCTGCTGGTCGGCACGGCGAACGAGGCGGCGGCGCTCGCCGGCCTCGCGATGATCGGCGCCCACGCGATGTTCAAGGCGGCCCTGTTCCTGACGGTCGGGGTGGTCGACGCCGCCACCGGCACGCGGGACCTGCGACGCCTCGAGGGCGTCGGCCGAGCCCTGCCCGTGACCGCCGCCGCGGGGGCGCTCGCGACCGCCTCCATGATCGGTCTGCCGCCGTTCGCGGGCTACGTCGCCAAGGAGGCGGCGATCGAGGCCCTACTGCACGACGGCGGCACGGCGGTCGGGCTCGCCGTCCTCGCCGCGATGGTGATCGGTTCGGCCCTCACGGTCGCCTACGGGCTGCGCTTCTGGTTCGGGGCGTTCGGGCCCCGGGTGCGCGGTGCGGTGCCGCTGCCCGAGCCCGACGACGGCAGGTGGCCCCCGCTCGCCGTCTCGCGGCCGAGCGCCCTCCTCGTCGCACCCGCGGTCCTGCTCGCGGTCCTGGGTCTCGCGACGGCGCTGGTCCCCCAGGTGGGCGAGCAGCTGCTGCAGCCGCACGCGGCCACCTACCCGGGGGAGGCCGGCTACCTGACCCTCTGGGCCGGCGTCGGGCCGGCGCTCGGCCTGACGGTCCTCGTGCTCGCCGGCGGTGGCCTGCTGTTCTGGCAGCGCGTGCGGGTCGAGCAGTGGCAGCACCGGATCCCGGTTCGCGCGGACGCCGACCTGGTGTACCGCCGGATGATGCGCCGACTCGACGACCTCGCCGCCGACGTCACCGGTCTCACCCAGCGCGGCTCGCTGCCGTTCTACCTCGGCACGATCCTCGTCGTGTTCGTGCTCCTGGACGGGGCCGCGCTGCTCACCGGCGCCCCGCCGCTCACCGAGTGGCGGGCGTGGGACTCGCCGGTGCAGGTGGTCGCCGGCGGGCTCACGGCGGCAGCGGCGGTGCTGGCCGCGCGGGCCCGCCGTCGGCTCAAGGCGATCCTGCTGGCCGGTGTCAGCGGCTACGGCATGGCGGGGCTGTTCCTGCTCCACGGCGCGCCCGACCTCGCGCTCACGCAGGTGCTGGTCGAGACGGTCACGCTCGTCGTGCTCGTCCTCGTCCTGCGGCGCCTGCCGCCCTACTTCTCGGTCCGACCGCTGGCAGGGAGCCGCTGGGTGCGGCTCGCCGTCGGTGTCGCGGCCGGTCTGGCGGTGGGGGCGCTGGCGGTGCTCGCACCGGCGGCCCGGACCGCACCCCCCGTCTCCGCCGACTTCCCCGAGCAGGCGTACGTGTACGGCGGCGGCCGCAACGTCGTCAACGTGACGCTGGTCGACATCCGCGCGTGGGACACCATGGGCGAGATCTCCGTGCTGCTCGTGGCGGCGACGGGCGTGGCGTCGCTCATCTTCATCCGGCGGCGGAGCGGGGAGAGCCTGCGGCTGCGCGACGTCACCGAGGGCCAGGTCGTCTGGGGCGGCACCCGCGACCCCATGGCCGCCCTGCGACGGCGAGGGCTCGACCGGCACGACGGACGGCCGGCGCGCGCCGGAGCCGACGGCGCCGGTGACCCGCCGGCCGGGTCGCCAGGGGTCCCCGGGTCGCCAGGGGTCACCGGGACGCCGGGAGCTGCGGGCGGGGCTCCGGCGCCCGCCGACGGTCCGGTCCCCGGGAGTCGCGAGGAGCCGCGGGGGGTCGGCGACCTGTTGCGCGCGGGCCGCACGCTCGCCCCTCAGCGCCGCAGCGTGATCTTCGAGGTCGTGGTCCGGCTGCTGTTCCACTCCATGATCGTCGTCGCGGTGTTCCTGCTCTTCAGCGGCCACAACCAGCCCGGCGGCGGCTTCATCGCCGGCCTGCTGGTCGGCATCGCGCTCGCGGTGCGCTACCTCGTGGGCGGGCGCTACGAGCTCGGCGAGGCCGCGCCCGTGCACCCGGGCCTCCTGCTCGGCAGCGGGCTGTTCCTGTCGGCGGGCGTCGGGCTGATCGCGCTCGTGTTCGGCGGCTCGGTCCTCCAGAGCGTCATCGTCGAGGCGTCGCTGCCGGTGCTCGGGGACGTCAAGCTCGTCACCTCGCTCTTCTTCGACATCGGGGTCTTCCTCGTCGTCATCGGGCTCACCCTCGACCTGCTGCGCAGCCTCGGCGCCGAGATCGACCGGCACGCCGAGGAGGACGCGCTGGCCGGCCCGTTGGCCCCCGCCGGTGTCACCGACCCCCCCGGGGACGGCGCGCGCGAGGAGGTGCGGGCGTGATCGAGATGAGCCCCAACCTCACGCTCGTGGCCGTCATCGTCGTCCTCGTCGCGGCCGGCGTGTACCTGCTGCTGGAGCGGAGCCTGACCCGGGTGCTCATCGGCGTCGTGCTCATCAGCAACGGCATCAACCTGCTCATCCTCGCGGCAGGGGGGCGCGCCGCCGCCCCGCCGCTGTACGACCCCGACAACCCGGACGTCGGGATGAGCGACCCGCTGCCGCAGGCGATGGTCCTCACCGCGATCGTCATCACCCTCGGCATCTCCGCGTTCCTCGCCACGCTGGCCTACCGCTCCTGGCAGCTCAACCGCCACGACGAGGTGCAGGACGACCTCGAGGACCGCCGCGTCGCGGCCAACGCCGCGTCCGACCGCGCCGCGTACCGCGACCTCGACACGGCCAGCGACGTGACGCTCGACGAGGAGGCCGCGGAGGTCCACGACGAGACCGCCCTCGACGCGATGCACGTCCCGCCGGCCGACGACGGGGGTGACGCGCGTGCCTGACGTCTCGTGGGCCGTCCCGCTGCCCGTCATCCTGCCGCTGTCCGCAGCCGGCCTGGCGCTGGCCATGTGGCGGCACGCCCGCGCCCAGAACGTCATCAGCGTCGTCGCCCTCTCGGGCGTGCTCGCCGCGGCGGTGACCCTGCTGGTCGCCGCCGACGAGGGTCCCCAGGTGCTCGACGTCGGCGGCTGGACGGCGCCCGTCGGCATCCCGCTCGTCGCGGACCGCCTGTCCGCGCTCATGCTCACCGTGTCGTCGGTGGTGCTCCTGTGCGTCCTCGTGTACTCGCTCTCCCAGGGCACCCAGTACGGCGAGGACGAGACCCCGGTGGCCATCTTCCACCCCACGTACCTCGTGCTCGCCGCGGGCGTGAACAACGCGTTCCTCTCGGGCGACCTGTTCAACCTCTACGTCGGCTTCGAGATCCTCCTCGTGGCGTCGTACGTGCTCATCACCCTGGGCGGGACGGGGGAGCGCGTCCGGGCGGGGACGATCTACGTCGTCGTCTCACTGGCCTCCTCGCTGCTGTTCCTGCTCGCCATCGGGCTGGTGTACGCCGCGACGGGGACGATGAACCTCGCCCAGCTCGCGGTCCGCCTGCCCGACGTCGACCCCGCCGTCGCCCTCGCCCTCCAGGTGCTGCTCCTCCTCGCCTTCGGGATCAAGGCTGCGGTGTTCCCGCTGTCGGCGTGGCTCCCGGACTCCTACCCGACGGCGCCCGCACCGGTCACCGCGGTGTTCGCGGGCCTGCTCACCAAGGTGGGTGTCTACGCGATCATCCGCACCCAGACGCTGCTGTTCCCCGAGGGCCGGGCGGACACGCTGCTCATGTGGGTGGCGCTCGCCACGATGGTGGTCGGGATCCTCGGTGCCGTGGCGCAGAACGACATCAAACGGCTGCTGTCCTTCACGCTCGTCAGCCACATCGGCTACATGGTCTTCGGCATCGCCCTGTCCACCGACGCCGGGCTCACGGGCGCCGTGTTCTACGTCGCCCACCACATCACCGTCCAGACCACGCTCTTCCTCGTGGTGGGGCTCATGGAGCGCCGCGGCGGGTCCACCTCGCTCGACCGACTCGGCGGACTGGCCAAGATCGCGCCCGCCCTGGCGGTGATGTTCTTCGTCCCCGCGATGAGCCTGGCGGGGATCCCGCCGCTGTCCGGGTTCCTCGGCAAGGCCGGGCTGCTGCAGGCGGGCGTCGACGCCGGCACGCCGCTCGCGTGGGTGCTCGTCGGGGGCGGGGTGGCCACGTCCCTGCTCACCCTCTACGCGATCGTCAAGGCGTGGAACAAGGCGTTCTGGCAGGGTGCCCCCGCCGAGCTGCCGGCGCGGCCGCTGCCGCGGGGGATGGTCGGCGCGACGGCGGCGCTCGTCGTCACCGGCGTCGCGATCACCCTGGTGGCCGGGCCGCTGTACGGCTACACGGAGCGGGCCGCGCAGACGCTGCGCGAGCGCGGGTACTACGTCTCCACCGTCCTGCCCGAGCGCGGGCGCGGCACCGGCCAGTCCGACGACGTCACCGAGCGTGCGGAGGACGAGGCCGCCGGGGCCGGCGACGCAGGGGAGGGTTCGCCGTGAGCCTGCACCGTCGCCCCCGCGGGCTGCGCTTCACCGTGGTCGCCGTGATCTGGCTCACCGTGGTGTGGGTCCTGCTCTGGGGGGACCTCACCGCCGCGAACGTCCTGGCCGGGGCGGTGGTCGCCCTGGTCGTGGGGCTGACGCTGCGGATGCCGCCCGTGCGGTTCGAGGGCCGGGTCCACGTGGTGCCCCTGCTCTACCTCCTCTGGCGCTTCGTGGTGGACCTCGTCGTGGCGTCGGTCCAGGTGGTCGCCCTGGCGGTCAGCCTGCGGCGGCGCCCGCGCAGCGCGGTCGTGGGGGTCCAGCTGCGCAGCCGGAACGAGCTGTACATGACGCTGACCTCGGAGATCACGTGCCTGGTCCCCGGGTCGGTGGTCGTCGAGGCGCACCGCACGACGGGGATGCTCTACGTGCACGTGCTCGACCTGGGGATCTCCAAGGGCGTCGAGGCGGCCCGCCGGCACGTGCTCGACAACGAGGCGCGGGTGCTCCGCGCGCTCGCGTCCGACGCCGAGCTGGCCGACGCCGGGCTGGCCCGCAACCCCCGGCACGAGCCCGCCCCCCGGGAGGTGTCCGCGTGAGCGTCGTCGTGGTCCTGGCC
>JAEZAR010000208.1 GCA_023430425.1 Actinomycetes bacterium
GCCCGGCGACGACCCCCGCCCGGCCCTCGGCCCGCTCCCGGCGTCGGCGCCCCGCCTCGGGCTGCCCGACGGCGAGCAGGCCACCTGGGTCCGCCGCGTCGAGTGGGTGCACCCCGGGCTCGTCGCCGTGGCCGTCCTGGCGTTCGCCGGACTCATGGGCGCGGTGACGGGCTCCTGGTGGTTCGCCGTCGCGCTCGGCACCTTCCTCGCGGTGGTCCTGCTCGGCCTGACGGGGTGGACCGTCACCGTCGACCGGCGCGGCCTCGTCGCCCGGGCCCGGCTCCCGCGGCCGCGCATCGTCGTGCCGCTGGAGGAGGTCGAGCACGCCGACGTCGTCGCGGTCGACCCGATGCGCGAGTTCGGCGGCTGGGGCATGCGGATGGGGCTCGACGGGCGGGTGGGCCTGGTCGTGCGCCGTGGCGAGGCGCTGGAGGTCACCCGCACCGGTGGACGGCGCGTGGTCGTCACGGTCGACGACGCGGCCACCGCCGCGGCACTGCTCAACACGCTCGCGGCGCGCCTGCGGCCGTGAGCGCCGCCCCGAGGGGCTCGCTCCGGCGTCCGCGCCGGGACGACCCGTCTCGCCATGTGAGGCGTACCGCCCGGTAGCCCTTGTGGCACGGCCGCGCCCGGTTCTAGTCTCCCGACGTCGCGGTCCGGGAGGCGGACCGCAGATCTCGCGATGCGAGACGGGCAGGAAGGAGGCGGCGCCATGGTCACGTTCGACACGTTCGACACGGCGCTGCCGATGTGCTGCCGGATGCAGGGCTGTCAGATGCCCTGCGCCGGCGCCTGACGGGACCCTTCCCCGTCGCGGTCCGAGGACGGACCCGAGGTCGCCGGCGACCCCGCCCCCGCCCGCTCCCGCGTGGCGACGGTCGGCCCACGCCCTCCGTCCGCGCGCCGCCGCCCGAGGACCTTCCCATGAGCATCGCCGCGTCCGTTCGTGCGCACCCCGCGCACCCCGTCAGCCTGCGTGGCGTGTCCCGCGCCTTCCCCGCCGTCGGCGGCGGGGCCGCGACCACCGTCGTCGCGGACGTCGACCTCGACGTCGCGACCGGCGAGATCGTCGCCCTGCTCGGACCGTCCGGGTGCGGCAAGTCCACGCTGCTGCGCCAGGTCGTCGGCCTGGACTTCCCGACCACGGGGCGGATCCTCATCGACGGCACGCCGGTGACCGGCGCGGACACGCGGTGCGCCGTCGCCTTCCAGGAGCCGCGGCTGCTGCCGTGGCGCACCCTCGCCCAGAACGTCGCCCTCGGGCTCCCCCCGGGCACCGACCGGGCCACCGGCCGGAACCGGACGCGTGAGCTCCTCGAGCTCGTCGGGCTGGGCCACTGCCTCCACCTGCGGCCGCGCCAGGTCTCCGGCGGGATGGCCCAGCGCGCCTCCCTCGCCCGGGCCCTCGCCCGCAACCCCGGCGTCCTCGTCCTCGACGAGCCCTTCGGCGCGCTCGACGCGCTCACCCGGCTGCGCATGCAGGACCTGCTCCTGCAGGTCCACGCCGCGGAGCCCGCCACCGTCCTGCTGGTCACCCACGACGTCGACGAGGCGCTGTACCTCGCCGACCGCGTCGTGCTCCTCGGACGGCCCGACGGCGCCCCACGGACCGCACCGAGCACCGTCCGCCAGGTCCTCACCGTGCCCGGTGCCCGGCCCCGCGACCGCGGGGACGCCGCCCTGGCGCTCCTGCGCGCCCGGCTGCTCGAGGGCCTCGGGGTGCCGAGCAACCACGTCGAGACGAGCGTCCCGCCCCGTCCCGGGCACCACTCGTACTGACCCACTCGCCCCGACCGACCCGACCGACCCGACCGACCCGAGCGACCACCCCGACCCGGCCGCCGACCGGCGCGCCCGGCCCGCACCAGGAGAGGACCCCCATGAGGATCCGCACAGCACTGTCCGTCCGTGTGTCGGCGGCGGCCACCACCGCCGTCGCCGCCCTGATGCTCAGCGGCTGCGTCGCGGGCGAGGCGTCGACCACCGGAGCGCCGGCCCCCGGCGCGACCACCGCCTCGGGTGGGTCCGCCGAGGGCGACGGGGCCGGGTGGAGCGCCGACACGCTCAACCTGGACTTCGCGACGTACAACCCGCTCAGCCTCATCATCAAGGAGCAGGGCTGGATCGAGGAGACGCTGGGCGACGGCGTCACGGTCACGTGGACGCAGTCCGCCGGCTCCAACAAGGCCAACGAGGCGCTGCGCGCGAGCGCGATCGACGTCGGCTCGACCGCCGGGTCGGCCGCCCTGCTCGCGCGGGCGAACGGATCGCCCATCCGCACCATCGGCATCTACACCCAGCCCGAGTGGGCGGCCATCGTGGTGCCCGCGGGCTCCGACATCGACGCGGTCGAGGACCTGCGGGGACGCTCGGTGGCCGTGACCAAGGGCACCGACCCCTACTTCTTCCTGCTGCAGACGCTCGAGGAGCACGGGATCGGCCTCGACGAGATCGAGGTGCAGAACATCCAGCACGCGGACGGCCGCGTCGCGCTCGAGAACGGCTCGGTCGACGCCTGGTCGGGGCTGGACCCGATGATGGCGGACAGCGAGCTCAACTCCGGCTCGCGCCTCGTCTACCGCAACATCGACTTCAACACCTACGGCTTCCTCAACGCCCGCGAGGAGTTCCTCGAGCGCTCGCCCGACCTCGCGCAGGTCGTCCTCGACGCCTACGAGAAGGCCCGTGCGTGGGCGCTGGAGAACCCCGAGGAGACCGCCCGGATCCTGGCCGACGTCGCCGCGATCGACCTGGCGATCGCCGAGAAGGTCATCCTCGAGCGCACGGTCATCGACCTGGACCCGGTGCCGGGCGAGACGCAGCGCGCCGTGCTCGAGGTGGTGGGGCCGATCTTCGTCGAGTCCGGCGACGTGCCCAGCCAGGACCTCATCGACGAGGCGCTCGACGGCCTCTTCGAGCCGACCTACGCCCAGGCGGCCGACCCGTCCCG
>JAEZAR010000273.1 GCA_023430425.1 Actinomycetes bacterium
GGGGACGACGCCGCGCGCGCTCGCCCGCGGTGCGGGCGCCCGGGCGGGGCCGACGCCCCGCAGGGCGACCACGCGTGCCACGAGGAGGTCGCCCGGAACGGGCGGTGGGCTCGACCGCAGCCCCACCCTCCTCGGTGCCCACCGTGCGCGCGAGCACGACCGCGAGGACGAACCCGCCGACGATGAGGGCGAGCGCGTGCCGGATGCCCATGACCTCGCCCGCCGCCCCGAGCATCGGGGGCGCGACGATCGAGGCGACGGAGCCGAAGGTCGAGAGCACCGAGACGCGACCGGCCATCCGCGCCCGGTCGCCCGAGACCGCGGCGACCCCGATGGGGAAGACCAGCCCTGCGCCGAGGCCCCACCCGACGGCGCCGACGACAGCGGTGGCCAGCGACGGACCGAGCGCGAACAGGATCACCCCGACCAGCGACGACACGCTCGACGCGACGAGCACCGTCACCCGGCCGAAGGAGTCGATCACCCGCGTGCCCACGAGTCGCGCGACCGTCATCGACCCCGTGAACACCCCGAGGACGACGGCGGCGACCGCCTCCGTCTGGTGAAACCCGTCGACGACGGCGACGGTGAGCCAGTTGTTCGCCGAGCCCTCCGCGAGGATGCCGGTCATCACGATGACGCCGATGACGAGCGTGCGCGGCTCCCGCCAGGCGGCGAAGGCCGCGCGCGCGCCGCTCCCCCGGCCCGCGCGGCCCGACACGTCCGACGCGTCCGACGCGGCCGGGCCCTCGGCGGGTACCGGGAGGACCGCGTGCGGCACGGCGGCGAGGCGGTAGACGAGCGTGACGACGCTCAGCACGAGGAAGTGGGCGAAGACCGGGACGCCGGCCCACGAGGCGAGAGCGCCGAGGAGCGAGCCGGTCATGCTGCCGATCGAGAACGCGGCGTGGAACTGGGGGACGACCGAGCGGCCCATCCCCCGCTCGATGACGACGGTCTCGAGGTTCATCGGCACGTTCGAGACCGCGTACGACGAGCTCGAGACGAGGATGCCCACCGCGAGCACCAGGACGCTGCCGATGGTCGGCCCGAGACCGACCAGGACGTTCGCGCCGGAGAACATCACGGCGGCGACGACCATCGCACGGCGGCTGCCCCACCGGTTGGTGAGCGCTCCGGCGGCGACCACCATGCCCAGCGACCCGAACGAACCGACCACGAGCACCGAGCCGAGCTCGGCCGTGGACAGGTCGAGCATCGCCGTGATCGAGGGCAGGCGCGAGAGCCACGTGGCGACGGCGATGCCGGTGAGGAAGTAGAGGGAGATGAGCATCCGCCGGGCGCGCAGCACCTCGGGGGGCGGCTGCGGGGGACGACCGCCGGCCGCAGGAGCTGCGGGAGCGGGGCCGCCGCGGGGGGCGGGGACGGCGGAGGGGCAGGACGGGGCAGGTGACGCAGGCATGTCGGGAGCGCTCGATCGGTCGGTGCGGGTCGTCGGAGTCGGAGGTGTGTCGGTGTCGCTCGGGGCGTCTTTACCTGCGCTCGACCCGGACATGGCACGTTCTCGAATCGATTCGAGACCGTGCTGACCAGTCTGCCGATAGGCTGCCGCCACAGTCAATCGAGTTCCCGGCTCGGGCAGGGTGATATGGCGCACGGTCGACCCACGCTGGCAGACGTCGCATTCGCGGCAGGCGTGTCCGTCTCGACGGCGTCACTGGCCTTCTCCGGTGCCGGGCCGATCGCCCCGGAGACCCGTGCGCGGGTCCACGCCGCGGCGCAGCGCCTCGGGTACGCGGGCCCGAACCCGCTCGGCCGTTCCCTGCGCAGCGGGCGCTCCGGGATCGTCGCGGTGGTCATCGGCGACCAGCTCCGGCGGAGCTTCCGCGACCCCGTCTCGGTCCAGGTGCTCGACGGCCTCGTCGGCACCCTCGGCCCGCTCGGCCTCGGCGTCCTCCTCGTCCCGGCGCACGAGGAGGACGAGGCGGAGGTCGCCGAGCTCGACCCGCTGCTCGTGGCCGCGCCCATGGACGTCGCGGTGCTCATCTGGGGCGCCCGGCGCGACGACCCGGTCCTCGCTGCGCTGCAGCGGCGCGGGGTGCCCGTCGTCGTCGGCGAGGGCCCGGACCTCGACGGCGTCGCCGTCGTGGGCGTGGAGGACCGCGCCGGCACGGCGGGGCTCGCCAGGTACCTCACGGACCTGGGCCACACGCGGATCGGCAGCGTCGCCCTCCCGTTCTGCCACCCGCGGCGTACCGGTGTCGCGACGCCCGAGCGGCTCGCCCGGCTCGACTGGGCGCCCGCGCGGCACCGCCTGCAGGGCCTCGCCGACGCCGGTGTCACCCCCGAGGTGATCGTGGAGACCTCCGCCTCGCTCGTCGAGGAGGGGCAGACCGCCGGACGGCTGCTGCTCGACGTGGACGACCCGCCCACCGCTGTCGTCGCGCAGTCGGACCTCCTGGCCGCGGGCGTCCTGCTCGCGGCGCGCGACCTGGGGCTGCGGGTGCCGGAGGACGTCTCGGTCGCGGGGTTCGACGGCCTCGAGCTCCCGTGGCTCGCGCCCGACGTGCTGACCACCGTGGTGCAGCCGCTCGGGGCCAAGGGCGAGGCGATCGGCCAGGCCGTCCAGCAGGTGCTCGGGGGCGACGTACCGCCCCCGGTGCGGATGCCCGTCGAGCTGCGGGTGGGCACGACGACGGCGGCGCCGCGTTCCTGAGCCCGCGCCTGAGCCTGGGCCCGAGGCTGCGCCTCAGAGGCGGACGACCGCCTGGGCCTTGCCGAGCACCTTCGCGCCGTCGACGCTCACGGTCAGGTCGACGCGCACCGTGCCCGCCTCGAGGTCGACCGCGCCGACGACGCCGGTCACCTCCAGCACCGCCGCTCCCGGGTCGGGCACCGGGACCGGCCGCGAGAAGCGCACGCCGTACGAGACGACCGCTCCCGGGTCGCCGACCCAGTCCGTGACGACGTTGACGGCCTGGCCCATCGTGAACATGCCGTGCGCGATGACCCCCGGCAGGCCGACCTCGCGCGCGAACCGGTCGTTCCAGTGGATGGGGTTGCGGTCGCCGCTCGCGCCCGCGTA
This sequence comes from Actinomycetes bacterium, assembly GCA_023430425.1. The sequence continues at coordinate 3,047 of JAEZAR010000273.1, forward strand.
GTGCACGAGATCGGCGCGCGTCACGCGGACCTGTCGGGCGCCCACCGCGTCCCCGACCGCCACGCGCGCGAGGTCCGGGCGCGCCGGCGCCGGCCCGCTCACGCGTCCGCCCCGCGCACGGCGAGGGTGGAGACCACGGTGGCCAGGGGGACCCCGTCGGCCGCCGCGACGAGCTCGCAGCGCGTGGTGACCATCGCCAGGCCCGCCCGCTCGGTGATCGCGTCCACGTGCAGCACCGTGACGACCTCGTCCCCGGCGTGGATGGGCCGGTGGTGCGTGAAGCGCTCCTCGGCGTGCACGACGCGGGAGAAGTCGATGCCGGCGTCGGGGTCCTCGATCAGCTGGGCCTCGGCGCGCTGCGCCACGACGACGGCGAAGGTCGGCGGCGCGACGACGTCCGGGTGGCCGAGCGCCCGGGCCGCCTCGACGTCGTGGTGGGCGGGGTGGGTGGCGCCGACGGCCCGCGCGAAGTCCCGCAGGTGCTCACGCCCGACGGCGAACGGCGCCGTCGGGGGGTACTCGCGACCCGCGAAGGAGCTGTCGACCCCCATCGCGCGAGCGGTCAGCGGGTCTCGCGGTGGGCGGTGTGCTTGCCGCAGCGCGGGCAGAACTTCTTCAGCTCGAGCCGGTCGGGGTCGTTCCGCCGGTTCTTCTTGGTGATGTAGTTCCGCTCCTTGCACTCCACGCACGCGAGAGTGATCTTCGGGCGGATGTCCTGGGTCCTGCTGGCCACGTCTGTGCCACCTCTCGCGCGCTCGGCGCAGTGCCGTCTCGGTTCGTCCCGCGCGCCGGGGCGGCGCGCCACTGCTGGTAGCGGGGGCGGGATTCGAACCCGCGACACCACGATTATGAGCCGTGTGCTCTAACCACCTGAGCTACCCCGCCATTCCTGGGTCCGGCCCTGCGACGAGCGCCGGGCCGGGCACCAGGAGAGCCCCGAAAGGGAATCGAACCCTTGACCTTCTCCTTACCATGGAGACGCTCTGCCGACTGAGCTATCGGGGCGGCCTCGCCAGGGTACACGCGGGCGAAGGCGGCTGCGAAATCCGTCGACCCCCTCCCGCGCCCGCCCGGCCAGGCACGACCGCTGTGGCGGGATAGCTCAGGTGGTTAGAGCACACGGCTCATAATCGTGGTGTCGCGGGTTCGAATCCCGCTCCCGCTACCACGTCCGGCGATCATCCGTCGCAGGGGCGC
>JAEZAR010000300.1 GCA_023430425.1 Actinomycetes bacterium
GGCGTGCCTGCCACGGAGCGCCCCCGTGCCCCGGCGCTACGTCGAGCAGGCCGCGGCGCTCGCGCGGTCGTTCGCCGACGACGCGGACGCGCACCCGGCCGGGGCCCGTCTCCTCCACGGCGACCTCCACGAGCGCAACGTCCTCGCGGGCCTGCGCGAGCCGTGGCTCGCGATCGACCCGGAGCCCCTCTCGGGCGACCCCCACTGGGAGCCGGGGCCGCTCCTCTGGCACAGGTGGGCGGCGGCCACCGCGACCGGCGACCTGCGCGGCGCGCTCCGGCGCCGGCTGGCGATCGCGTGCGACGTCGCCGGCCTCGACCACGACCGCGCCCGGGACCACGTCGTGGTGCGCGCGATGCTCCACGCCCTGCACGCCGTCACCGAGGTGTCCGCCCGCGGCACCTCGCCCGACCCGGAGCTGCTCACCCGGTGGGTCACCGTCGCCAAGGCCGTGCAGGACTGAGCGCCACGGGGCCGGTCCCGGCGTCGTGGGCCGCGCCGCGGGTCACAGGTGCAGGAGCATCCGCGTGTTGCCGAGCGTGTTCGGCTTGACGTGCGCGAGGTCGAGGAACTCCGCGACCCCGTCGTCGTGGGAGCGCAGGAGCTCGGCGAACACGTCCTGGTCCACCGGCGTCCCGCTGATCGGGTGGAAGCCGTGCCGCCGGAAGAAGTCGACCTCGAACGTCAGGCAGAAGACGCGGACCAGCCCCAGCGCCCGGGCGCGGTCGAGGAGCGCGACGAGCAGCGCGTGCCCGATCCCGCGCCGGCGCAGGCCGGGGTGCACCGCGAGGGTGCGCACCTCCCCCAGGTCGGACCACATGACGTGGAGGGCGCCGCAGCCGACCACGGCGCCCGTCTCGTCGACCGCGACGACGAACTCCTGCACCGCCTCGTAGTACCCGACGAGCTCCTTGGGCAGCAGGATCCGCTCGCGCGCGTAGGGGTCCACGAGGTCGCGGATCGCGCGGACGTCGGCCGGGAGCGCGGGCCGCACGCGCACGGGCGGGGCGGCGTCGTCGGCGGCGGCGGCCGCCTCCTGCTGCGAGCGCCAGTGCGGCGCCGAGAAGGCCGATGGCGGGTAGGGCTCCACGACGCCACGGTAACCGCCGGACGCCGCGGGCTCGCGGGACCGTCCGCGGGTGGTCGCCGGCGGGTCGGGTCCCGGCCGCACGCACCCCGCGGCTGGGAGCATGTGCGCGTGACCGGCGTCGCGACCGCCCTGTGGACGATGGCGGCGATCGTCGTCGTCGGGTGGGTGCTCGGTCGGTTCCGCCTGCTGGGCGACCGCGCGGCCGAGGTGCTCGCGCAGACGACCTTCGCCGTCGCGATCCCGGCCCTCCTCGTCGTCACCGTGGCCCACGCGGACCTGCACGTCCTGCTCTCCCGCGTCGCCGTGGTCACGGGCGTGGCGACGTCCGCAGTGGCGCTGGCCGCGGCCGTCGTCCTGCGGCGCGTGTGGCGCCTGCCGGCGGGCGAGGCGACGGTGGGCACGCTCGCCACGACCTACCTCAACGCGGCACACCTGGGGATCCCGGTCGCGGTCTACGTGGTGGGCGACGCCGTCGCCGCCGTTCCGACGCTGCTCTTCCAGCAGCTCGTCCTCGGGCCCGTCGCGTTCGCCGTCCTCGACCGTGCGCGCACGGGCCGGGCGCACGGCCTCGCCGCGGTGGGGCAGTCGGCCCGCAACCCGGTCCTCGTGGCGTCGCTGGCCGGCCTGGTGCTCGCCGCGCTCCCGTGGGACCTGCCGGAGGTGGTCTACGAGCCGTTCCGCGTGCTCGGCGCCGCCGCGGCCCCGATGGCGCTCGTCGCGTTCGGCATGTCGCTCGCCGTCCGGCGCCCGCCGGGGGGCCGCTGGCTCTCGCGCGAGCTCGCGCTCGTCATCGCGCTGCGGGCCGTCGTCCACCCCGCGCTCGCGGCGGGCCTCGGGCTCGCCCTGGGTCTGACCGGCACGCAGCTCCTCGCGGTCGTCGCCATGGCCGCCCTGCCGACGGCGCAGAACGTCCTCGTCTACGCCCTGCGGTACGGGCAGGGGCGGGCGCTCGCGCGGGACGCGGGCGTGGTGACGACCCTGCTGAGCGCCCCCGTCCTCGTCCTGGTCGCAGCGCTCTTCGCCTAGCCCCGCCCGCCGGAGGCGGGTCGGAGCCACGCCCCGGGGCGCTGCGCGCCGCGTCCTCGACCACCTCGTGGGCGCCGGCTCGGCGCGTCGCGAGCGCCGGGTGAGCCCCGGTTGAGCGCCGGGTGAGCCCCGGTTGAGCGCCGGTCGAGCGCCCGGTCGAGCGCCCGGTGAGCCCGGTTGAGCGCGTTGTGAGCCGTCCGTGAAACGTGATGAGATGCGTTCGAACGCCTTTCACACGAGGAGTGCCACGATGACCACGCTCCGCGACGTCGCGCAGGCCGCCGGGGTGTCCCCCGCGACCGCCTCCCGCGCGCTGTCCCACCCCGGGCGGGTCACCCCGGCCCGGCGCGCCCGCGTGGAGCGGGCGGCCGCCGAGCTCGGCTACCGGCGGGTGAACCCGATCCCAGCGCCACGACGGCTCGGCCTCGTCGTGCCCGACCTGCACAACCCCTACTTCTCGGGGGTGACGAAGGGCATCCAGCACCGCGCCCGCATCGCCGGGCTCTCGCTGCTGCTGGCCGACTCCGACGAGGACCCGCACCTGGAGATCGAGCTGGTGCACCAGATGGCGCCCCAGGTCGACGCGATCGTGCTCTGCTCGCCGCGCATGCCCGACCAGGCGCTGACGAACCTGGACATCGAGCCGCAGTTCGTGCTCGTCAACCGCGAGTCGCGCGGGGTTCCGTCGGTGATGGTGGACAACGCGAGCGGCATCCGCCAGGCCGTGCGTCACCTCCACGCCCTGGGCCACCGCCGGATCGCCTACGCCGGTGGCAAGCAGGGCAGCTGGTCCGAGCGCGAGCGCAGCCTGGGCATCGAGCTCGCCACGCACGAGGTCGGCATCGAGGCGATCCACCTCGGCCACTTCCCCACCACGTTCGCGGGCGGTGTCGCGGCCGCCGACCTGGTCGCCGCGAGCGGCGTGTCCGCGGTGGTGGCCCACCACGACCTCATGGCCGTCGGCATCCTCGACCGGCTGCGCCAGCGCGGCACGCTCGTGCCGGAGCAGGTGTGCGTCGTCGGCTTCGACGACGTGCCCGCCGCGACCTACGTGTCGCCGGCCCTGACCACCGTGCAGGTCTCCCTGCACCTGCTCGGCCGCATCGCCGTCGACCTGCTGATCTCCCCCGAGGCCGTGCCCGACGCCGTGCACGGCCAGTACCGGATGCCCGTGTCGCTGGTGGTGCGCGGGTCCACCGGCCCGGCGGCGCCCGCGCGCCGGGCCTCCCCCGCCCCCAGCACCGAGAGGACGGCCCTGTGAGCACCGGCGACACCCGGATCCGTTCGGCCGAGGTCCTGGTCACGAGCCCCGGCCGCAACTTCGTCACGCTCCGGGTGGTGACCGAGGACGGCGTCGTTGGCCTGGGGGACGCGACGCTCAACGGCCGTGAGCTGGCGGTGGCGAGCTACCTCACCGACCACGTCGTGCCCCTGCTCGCCGGCCGCGACGCGCACCGCATCGAGGACACGTGGCAGTTCCTGTACCGCAGCGCGTACTGGCGCCGCGGCCCGGTGACCATGAGCGCGATCGCCGCGGTGGACATGGCGCTGTGGGACATCAAGGCGCGCCTGGCCGGCATGCCCCTGTACCAGCTGCTCGGCGGCGCCTCGCGGACCGGGATCATGGCGTACGGGCACGCGTCCGGCCGCGACGTGCCCGAGCTGCTCGACTCGGTGCGCGCCCAGATGTCCGAGGGGTTCCGCTCCATCCGCGTCCAGACGTCGGTGCCGGGCATCGACAAGGTCTACGGCGTCGCCGCCCAGCCCTCCACCTCGGGGCGCTACGACTACGAGCCGGCGCAGCGCGCCCCCCTGCCCGCCGAGGAGGACTGGGACTCGGCCTCGTACCTGCGCCACATCCCGACCGTGTTCGAGGCGGTACGGAGTGAGTTCGGACCGGCGCTGCCGTTGCTGCACGACGCGCACCACCGGCTCACGCCGATCCAGGCGGCGCGGCTCGGCAAGGCCCTCGAGCCGTACGACCTGTTCTGGCTCGAGGACTGCACGCCGGCGGAGAACCAGGAGGCGCTGCGCCTGGTCCGCGCCCACACGACGACGCCGCTCGCCATCGGCGAGGTGTTCAACACCGTCTGGGACTACCAGACGCTCGTCCGCGAGCAGCTCATCGACTACGTGCGCTCGTCCGTCACGCACGCCGGTGGGATCACGCCGATGCGGCGCATCCTCGACTTCGCCGCGCAGTACCAGATCAAGTCGGGACTGCACGGCCCCACCGACGTGTCGCCGGTCGGGATGGCCGCGGCACTCCACCTGGACCTCGCGATCCACAACTTCGGCATCCAGGAGTACATGCAGCACTCGGCGGACACGCACGAGGTCTTCCGGACCTCGTTCACGTGGGCGGACGGCTACCTGCACCCCGGCGCCGAGCCCGGCCTCGGCGTGGCGTACGACGACGACGCCGCGTCCCGCTTCCCCTACCAGGCCGCCTACCTGCCGTTCAACCGGCTCAAGGACGGCACGGTGCACGACTGGTGAGGAGCGAGGAGCGAGGGATGACGCCCGACGGGACAGGGTCCGACCGCCCGACGCGGCCTACCGCGCCCGGGGTGCCCGGGGGGCCCACGGTGCCCGAGGTGCCCGCGGTGCCCGACGGCGTCCACCCGGCCTGGCTGCCGGACGCCGAGTTCGCACCGCTCGGCTCGCGGCGCGGCCTCGTGGCCGGCGGCCCCGACGCCGGGCCGGTCGGCGCGACCGTCGTCGACGAGGTCCGCCGGGCCACCGCGGCGCACGGTGGGTCGGTCACCGTCCTGGCCCCGGCCGCCCCGCTGCCCGACGCCGCGTCCGTCCGGTCGCACGACCTCGTGCTGCTCGTGGCCTCGCGCGCCAACAC
>JAEZAR010000323.1 GCA_023430425.1 Actinomycetes bacterium
CCGCCGAGCTGTGCCGGCCGCACGGGCGGCACACCCTCGTCGAGGTGCCCGTCGAGCCGGGCCTCCTCGAGGCGCTCGCCGCCGCCCCGGTGCGGATGTCGTCCATGGGCCGGGGGCTGCCGGCCGACCCCGAGGCGTTCCTCGCCTCCGCCGTCGCCGGCGTCCACGCGGAGGCGCTGCGCTGAGCGTGCGGGCACGCCCCGCCCTCGGGTGCCCCTCGCCCGAGGCTGCCCCTGGGGTCAGCCTGCCCGCTCCCACGCCTCGTGGAGCCAGCTCGCGACCTCGTCGTCCACCTGCGCGGGGTCGGTGACCTCCAGGTGGTGCACCCAGTCGCGGGGCCCCGGGTGCGCGACCTCCTTCCAGCGCGGTGAGCCGTCCGCGCGGCCGAGGACCACCGTGACGACCACGGGCGCGCCCCGTGCGCCCAGGTACCGTCGCGGCAGCCACAGGTAGGCGAAGCCGCGCCGTCGGCGCAGCGCCACCTGGCTCCGCGAGACGCGGACCTCGACGGGGTCGAGGGTGCTCACCGCCGCGCTCACCCGGGCCCACGTCGCCAGCGCGACCGGCTCGGCGCCCAGGAGCGCCTCGGGCGTCGGGGCGGCGTGGGCGTCGGCCTCCTGGCCCGACTCCCCCTCGACCCCTGCCACCGGCGGGCGCGGCTCGTCCATCGCGGTCCTCAGTCGTCCCGCGGGGTCGCGGAGTAGTGCGCGACCAGCGCGGCGAGGCGGCGGGCCTCGGCACGGGCGCGGGCGCCGTCGGCGCGCTGCACCGCCATGACCGGGTGCGTGCCGCCGTCGGCCAGGTCGAGCTGCACCCACGGCCGGTCCGGGCCGAAGCGCACCGAGACGATCTCGGCCCACGTCAGCCGGCGGGTGCGCACCAGGTTGCGGACCGTCAGGCCCGCCGGGTCCGGGTCCGCGCGCACGCCTGCCTCCCGGAGCAGGACGGCGGCGACCGCCGCCCCGACGACGACGAACCCCGCCCGGTCGCCCCAGCCGGCCGGGGCACCCGTGATGGCGGGGAGGGTGACGGCGATGCCCGCCAGGAAGGCGAAGGTGGCGGCCGCCAGCGGGAGGCTCACCAGGCGCGCGGCACGCGGACGGAACGGGCGCAGGGCCCGTGGCGTGCCGTCGGGGCCCCGGGTCATCGGACCTCCCGGCCGCCTCAGAGGCGGCAGGCGTGGATGGACGTCACCAGGATGGCGCGCGCCCCGAGGTCGTACAACGCGTCCATCACGCGGTTCGTCTCGTCGCGCCGGACCATCGCGCGGACCGCGGCCCACTCCGCGTTGTGCAGCGGGGACACGGTGGGCGACTCCAGGCCCGGGGTGATCGCGACCGCCTGCTCCACCAGGGAGGTCGGGCAGTCGTAGTCCAGGAGCACGTACTGACGGGCCACGAGGACGCCCTGGAGCCGGCGCGCCAGCACCTCCAGCCCGGGCGGGACGTCGTCCCGGGAGCGCGGGCGGATGAGGACCGCCTCCGACTCGAGGATCGGGTCGCCGAACACGGTCAGCCCGGCGCCGCGCAGCGTGGTGCCCGTCGACACGACGTCCGCCACGACCTCGGCCACGCCGAGCTGGACGGCCGACTCGACGGCGCCGTCGAGCCGGATCACCTCGGCCTCGATCCCCCGCTCGCGCAGGTAGGCGTCCACGAGCACCGGGTAGGACGTCGCCACCCGCCGGCCGGCGACGTCGGCGAGCGTGCCCACCCGGTCCGCGGGCGCGGCGAACCGGAAGGTGGAGCGGCCGAACCCGAGCGGCATGTGCTCCACCGCGTCGGCGCCCGAGTCGAGCAGCAGGTCCCGGCCGGTGACGCCCGCGTCCACGGTGCCCGAGCCGACGTACACGGCGATGTCGCGCGGGCGCAGGAAGAAGAACTCGATGTCGTTCTCGGGGTCGACCAGGACGAGGACCCGGGTGTCGTGCCGCTGGCGGTACCCCGCCTCGCGGAGCATGTCGACGGCGGGCTCGGACAGCGAGCCCTTGTTCGGGACGGCGATGCGCAGCATGGGGGCCTCGGGGGGTCTCGGTCGACCGGGACGGGGACAGGGGCGCCGGCGGAGCGGATCAGAGGTGCCGGTAGACGTCCTCGAGCGTGAGCCCGCGGGCCACCATCAGCACCTGCAGGTGGTAGAGCAGCTGGGAGACCTCCTCCGCGGTCCGCTCGGCGCTCTCGTGCTCGGCCGCCATCCACACCTCGGCGGCCTCCTCGACGATCTTCTTGCCGATGGCGTGCACCCCGGCGTCGAGGGCGGCCACCGTGCCGGACCCCGCCGGCCGGGTGCGCGCCTTCTCGCTCAGCTCGTCGAACAGGGCGTCGAAGGTCTTCACGGGCGCCAAGCCTAGAGGTCCCTGGCCGTCGTCGGTCCGGGGGATCACGCGTCGAGCCCCCGCAGCAGGAGGGCCGTGGCCACGGCCGCCTGGGCGGCCTCCGCGCCCTTGTTCTCGGACGAGCCGGGCAGGCCGGCCCGGTCGAGCGCCTGCGCCTCGTCGTCGCACGTGAGCACGCCGAAGCCGACGGGGACGCCGGTGCGCACCGAGACCTCGGTGAGCCCGACGGTCGCGGCCTGGCAGACGTAGTCGAAGTGCGGGGTGCCACCCCGGATCACCACGCCCAGGGCGACCAGCGCGTCCACGCGCGGCGCGAGCCGCGCGGCGACCACCGGGAGCTCGAAGGAGCCGGGCACCCGCACCAGCAGGCCGTCCGTCACCCCGGCCGCCGCCAGCGCCTCCTCGGCGCCGGCGACCAGCCCCGCCATCACGCGCTCGTGCCAGCTCGCGGCCACGACCGCGACCCGCAGACCGCTCCCGTCGACCGCCAGGCTGGGCGCGCCGTGCCCGCTCATCTGATCTCCTCCCGCAGGGTCTCGGGGCTCAGCAGGTGCCCCATCTGCTGCGCCTTCGTGCGCAGGTAGGCCAGGTTCTCCGGCGTGCGCCCCACCTCGTGCGGGACCACGGCGTCGACCGCGATCCCGTGCGCGGTGAGCCCGGTCACCTTCGCCGGGTTGTTCGTGAGGAGGCGGACGCGGGTCAGACCGAGGTCGGCGAGGATGGCCGCCGCCGCGCCGTACTCGCGGCGGTCCGCGGGCAGCCCGAGCTCGAGGTTGGCCTGCACGGTGTCGCGACCCGCGTCCTGGAGGGCGTACGCGGCGATCTTGGAGACGAGTCCGATGCCGCGCCCCTCGTGCCCGCGCAGGTAGACCACCGCCCCTCCCTCCGCCGCCGCGCGGGCGAGGGCGGCATCGAGCTGAGGACCGCAGTCGCAGCGCAGGGACCCGAAGGCGTCGCCGGTCAGGCACTCGGAGTGCACGCGCACCACGGGGACCTCGCGCGGGTCGCGCGGCTCGGCGGCGACGAGCGCGGCGTGCGCAGCCCCGGTCCGCAGGTCGCGGTAGCCGTGCACGACGAAGCGGCCCTGGCGCGTCGGCAGCGTCGCGGTCCCGGTCCGCACCACCCGGCGCTCCGGGCGGGGCGCCTCGTCCGTCGTCGGGGTGTCCCCGTGCGCCCGCCGCCAGGCGGCGAGCTCGGCGATCGTCAGGACCACGAGCCCCTCCCCGGCGGCGAGGGCGGCGGCGTCGTCCAGCCGCATCATGGACCCGTCGTCGTGCACGAGTTCGGCGATCCCCGCCACCGGCTCGAGCCCGGCCAGCCGGCACAGGTCGACCGCGGCCTCGGTGTGCCCGGCCCGGTGGAGCACGCCACCGGGCACGGCCCGCAGCGGCAGCACGTGCCCGGGCCGGATGATGCTGTGCGGCCCGGCGGTCGGGTCGGCGAGCACCCGCAGGGTGCGCGCGCGGTCGGCGGCGGAGATGCCCGTGGTCACGCCGTCCGCGGCGTCGACGGTGACCGTGTAGGCGGTGCGACGCGGGTCCTGGCTCGTGGGGACCATGAGCGGCAGGTCGAGCGCGTCGGCCCGCTCGGCCGGCATCGGCGCGCAGAGGTACCCCGACGAGTGCCGGATCGTCCAGGCGACCCACTGGGTGGTGGCGGACTGCGCGGCCAGGACGACGTCGGCCTCGTCCTCGCGGTCCGGGGAGTCCACCACCACCACGGGGCGCCCGGCGCGCAGCGCGTCGAGCGCCTCCTCGACCGTCCCGAGCCGCAGGTCGCTCACGCGTCCGACCCGTCCGTGGCGGGAGCGCCCGGCCCGGCCGCCGGCTCCGGGGCGGGTCCGCCGGCCGCCAGCAGGCGCTCGACGTACTTGGCGATGACGTCGACCTCGAGGTTGACGGGGTCCCCCACCGCGAGCCGGCCGAGGGTGGTCGCGTCGAGCGTGGTGGGGATGAGCGAGACGCCGAACCGGTCCTCGGCGACGTGGGTGACCGTCAGCGACACCCCGCTGACCGCGATCGAGCCCTTCTCGGCGACGTACCGCGCGAGACCGGCGGGCAGGCCCACGACGACGTCGTCCCACCGCGGCCCCGGGGTGCGCGCCAGGACCCGCCCGACGCCGTCGACGTGGCCCTGGACGATGTGCCCGTCGAGCCGCCCGGTCGCCGGCACCGCCCGCTCGAGGTTGACCGGGTCGCCCGGGGCGCGGCCGCCGAGGGTGCTGCGGCGCAGCGTCTCGGGCATGACGTCCACGGCGAACGTCCCGTCGACGACCTCGGTGACGGTCAGGCAGACGCCGTCGACCGCGACGGACCCGCCGACCGGGGTGCCCTCGGTGACGAGCGGTCCCCGCAGGCGCAGGCGGGCGTCCTCCCCCGCGCGCTCGACGGCGACGACGGTGCCGACCTCCTCGACGATCCCGGTGAACATCAGGGCTCCTCCCCCGTGCTGGGTCCGTGCGGGCTCCCGGCCCGCTCGACGTCGGCGACCACGACCACGTCGGGTCCCGTCGTCGTGATGCTGCGGGGCGCGAGCCGCAGCGCCTCGTCGATGGTGCCGACACCCAGGTCGGCGACTGCCGCGGGCCCGGACCCGAGCAGGACCGGCGCGACGTACGCGACGACCTCGTCGACGACCCCGGCGCGCAGGAACGCGGTCGCGAGAGTCGGCCCGCCCTCGACGAGCAGGTGGCGGACCTCGCGCTCGGCCAGCGCGACCAGGACCTCGGCGGGGTCGTGCGAGCACATCTCCAGCAGCGCGCCCCCGGCACCGCGCAGGCGCGCCCCGTCCGGCACCGTGCGGCGGCCGACGACGACGCGGAGCGGCTGGTGCGCGGCGAGCCCGCCGTCCGCGGTCCGGGCCGTCAGCGTTGGGT
>JAEZAR010000386.1 GCA_023430425.1 Actinomycetes bacterium
CGCTCCCACTCGGCGAGCGGCTCCGCCTCGGGCGCGGCGCCGGAGGCGGCCTCCGTGCTCGCCCCCGCGTGACGGGCGCTCAGACCCTCGGCCACCGCGTCCGCGACGACCCTGGTGAGCAGCGCGACGGCGCGGATCGCGTCGTCGTTGCCCGGGATCGCGTAGTCGACCAGGTCCGGGTCGCAGTTCGTGTCGAGGATCGCCACGACGGGGATGCCGAGCTTGCGGGCCTCGTCGACGGCGAGGTGCTCCTTGTTCGTGTCCACGACCCACACGGCCGCCGGGACGCGGGCCATGTCGCGGATGCCGCCCAGCGTCTTCGCGAGCTTCTCCTTCTCGCGGCGCATGATGAGCAGCTCCTTCTTGGTGAAGCCGCTGCCCGCGACGTCGTCGAAGTCGATCTCCTCGAGCTCCTTGAGCCGCTGGAGCCGCTTGTTCACCGTCTGGAAGTTGGTGAGCATGCCGCCCAGCCACCGCTGGTTCACGTAGGGCATGCCGACGCGGGCGGCCTGCTCGGCCACGGGCTCCTGCGCCTGCTTCTTGGTGCCGACGAACAGGACGGTGCCGCCCCGCGCGACGGTATCGCGGACGAAGGCGTACGCCCGGTCGATGTAGGCGACGGTCTGCTGCAGGTCGACGATGTAGATCCCGTTGCGCTCGGTGAAGATGAAGCGCTTCATCTTCGGGTTCCAGCGCCGGGTCTGGTGCCCGAAGTGGACACCGCTCTCGAGCAGCTGCCGCATGGTGACGACGGCCATGATGGTCCTCCTGGCGCGGTCGGGCCGCGCGCGCTCTGCGGGACCGGGCCCGCGGTTCGGTTGTCGGTCCGCGCCGGGTGGCGAGGACCCCTGGCACCCTCGGCGCCGACACCGGGCCCGCGAACGGGACCGGACCGTCGTCGACGCACATGACCCGAGGAGCAGGGTCGTCAGGGCGCGCGATGTCACCCGGCAGACCGGGTGCGTGGGCCATGCTACCCGACGCGCGCGGGCCGCCCGGCACGCCGACGGACCGCCCGTCCACAGCTCCCGGTGGCCCGCGCCCGTCCCGACGGGGCGTCCGCGAGGGTCGGGGGATGACGCCGCGCGCCCTCCTCGTCGCTGCCACCCTCGCCCTCGTGGCCGCGGGTGCGTCCACCGCGGCATCCCCCGCCCCGCTGACGTATGTCGCGGCCGGTCCGGAGGGCGACGCGGCGCCGACCCGGGTCGGGTACGTGCTCCCCGTGGACGGCGCGGTACGGCGGCTGTTCGAGGCGCCCGTCGCTCGCTGGGCCGCCGGGCACCGGGGCGTGGACCTGGCGGCCGAGCCGGGTGCGGCGGTGCGGGCCCCGGCCGACGGCGTGGTGCTCTTCAGCGGGTTCGTGGTGGACCGGACGGTGCTCACGGTCGGGCACCCGGACGGCCGCCGGTCCAGCCTGGAGCCGCTGGCGGCCCCGGTCGCGGAGGGAACCCTCGTGCGGGCGGGCGACCCGATCGGGACCGTCGCGGCGTCGTCGGCCGCCGGCGGGCACTGCGGGCCGGCCTCGTGCGTGCACTGGGGCGTGCGCGAGGACGGGTCCTACGCCGATCCCCTGGACCTGCTCGACCCCCACCCCGTCGTGCTCCTGCCCTGACGGGCGCCCGCCCGCCGACGCTCGCCCTGCGCGGGCTGCGTACCGGCGCGGAGCCCCACCGTCCCCGGGCGGACGGGACCTGCGGGGTCCGCTCGCCGGCCCTCCCGCGTCAGACGCGTTCGCCCTCCTGGAGCGTCGTCCGCAGCCGCAGCATCGCGGCGGTGTGCATCTGCGAGATCCGGGACTCCGTCACCCCGAGCACCCGGCCGATCTCCGCCAGGGTCATGTTCTCGTAGTAGTAGAGCACCAGGACGATCTTCTCCCGCTCGCCGAGCCGCTCGATCGCCCGGGCCAGCAGCACCTTCGTCTCGGCGACCTCGACGCTGGCGGCGGGGTCGGGGGCACCGTGGTCCTGGAGGGTGTCGAGCAGGCTCAAGGAGTCGCCTCGCTCGCTCCCCGCGCCGAGCAGCTCGTCGAGGGCGGCCACATTGACGGTGGAGAGCTGGGTGAAGATCGCGCGCAGGTCGCCGACGCCCATCTCGAGGCGCCGCGCCACCTCCTGCTCCGTCGGCTGGCGCCGCAGCTCCGCCTCGAGCTCGCCGTAGGCGCGGTCGACGGCGCGGGCCTTGGTCCGCACCGAGCGCGGGATCCAGTCGATCGCGCGCAGCTCGTCGATGATCGCGCCCCGGATGCGCGCGCTGGCGTAGGTCTCGAACTTCACGGAACGCTCGGCGTCGTACTTCTCGATCGCGTCGATGAGCCCGAACATCCCGTACGAGACGAGGTCGGCCTGCTCGACGGTGCTCGGCAGGCCGGCGCCGACGCGGCCCGCAACCATCGTGACCAGCGGCGCGTAGTGCAGGATCAGCCGCTCGCGGGCGGTGCGGTCCCCGGACTCCTTGAACACGCCCCACAGCGACGCGAGGCTCACGGCGTCCTCGCCGGCGCCCTCGACGTACGGGCGCGGGACGACGGTGGTCGTCGGCGGGCGGACCTCCTGGGCGGCCCGGTCGGCGCGGGGCTGGGTGGGCACGGCGTCACGCCCTCGGGTGGGCCTGCTCGAACGAGCGGCGCAGGCGGTCGGCGGTGACGTGGGTGTAGCGCTGGGTGGTCGTCAGCGTGGCGTGCCCGAGGATCTCCTGGACGCTGCGCAGGTCGGAGCCGCCCTGGAGCAGGTGGGTCGCGGTGGAGTGCCGCAGGGCGTGCGGCGCGACGTCCTCGACCCCCGCTGCCGCGGCAGCGCTGTGCACGAGAGCGCGCACCTGGCGCTGGTCCATCCGCCGGCCGCGGACGCCGAGCAGGAGGGCCGCGCCGGAGTGGACGGTGACGAGCCGCTCGCGCGTGCCGTCCAGCCACGTGTCCAGCGCCCGCGCCGCAGGCAGCCCGAACGGCACCACGCGCTCCTTCGCGCCCTTGCCGAGAACCCGCAGCAGGCGTGCGGACCGGTCGACGTCCCCGACGTCGGTCGCCACGAGCTCGCCGACCCGGACCCCCGTGGCGTAGAGCAGCTCGAGGGCGGCCCAGTCCCGGACCGCCAGCGGGTCGCCGTCCTCGGCGCGCGCGCGTGCCAGCTCGAGGAGCCGCGCGGCGGCCTCCACGGCCAGGACCGGCGGGAGGGTCGTCCCCGGCTGGGCGGTGACGAGACGCGCGCTCGGGTCGGTGGTGACGAGGCCGGCTGCGAGCGCCCAGCCGAAGAACGACCGCACCGCGGCGCCACGCCGCGCCACCGTGGCCCGCGAGAGGCGAGCCCCGACCATGGACGCGAGCCACGCCCGCAGGATCGGCAGGTCGATCTCGCGCCATCCGATCCCCCGCCGCTGGGCGTAGGTGACGAGGTGGCGGACGTCACCGGTGTAGGCGCGGACCGAGTGCCGGGACATGCCGCGGTCGAGGTCCAGGTGCGCTCCGAAGGCGGCCACGACCTCCTCACCGGTCATGGCCACGGCGCCGGTCACCGCTGGGTGCACCCGTCTACCGTGGCCTGTCGCTGTGCTTGTCACAAGACGGCACACTCAGACTTCACCCGCTGCAACTAGGGCCACTTCGGCTCAGTGACGGACTTATCCGGATTTGGCCTGGAACGGTTCGACCCCGCCTCGCGACGTGCCGATCCGCGGTGCTCACCCCGGTCCCCGGCGCCACGCGTCCCCGTCCCGCCGCGCGAGGCCCACCAGCTCGAGCCGCCCGAGGGCCGCCCGGGTCTCCCCCATGCCCAGGCCCGCCGCGCGCGCCACAGCCTCCGCCGGTGCCCCGCGGCGGACCGGGAGGGCATCGAGGGCCAGCCG
>JAEZAR010000393.1 GCA_023430425.1 Actinomycetes bacterium
ACGATCAACCCGTGGCTGCAGACCATCGCCGACGCGGAGATCAAGGCCGGGATCCCGGTGGACGACCCGTCCGGCGTGGCGCACGCGATCTCGATCGTCCAGCCCGGCACGGGCCAGGTGCTCGCGATGGCGCAGAACCGGGTCTACAACCCGCGTCAGTCGGCGGTCCCCTACGAGACCGCCGTCAACTACAACACCGACAACCTGTACGGCAGCGCGAGCGGGTTCCCGCCGGGCTCCACCTTCAAGCCGTTCACCCTCCTGCAGTGGTTCAAGGACGGCCACGGGCTCGGCGAGGTCGTCAACGGCACCCAGCGCCGCCGCAACGAGAACGAGTTCACCCAGTGCGGCGCGCGGCTGCCGAACAAGCCGTGGGAGCTCGGCAACGCCGAGGGCGGCCGCGGCATCATGACGGTGCTCGACGCGACGCGGAACTCGGTCAACAACGGGTACGCGGACATGGCGGCCCAGCTCGACCTCTGCGAGATCATGACCGGCGCCGCGGAGATCGGCGTGCACCGCGCCGGCGGCCTGGCCGGCGAGGGGCCGTTCGACCCGATCCCGTCCAACGTCATCGGCACGCAGTCCATCGCGCCGCTCGCGATGGCGAACGCCTTCGCGACGTTCGCGTCGGGCGGCATCTACTGCGACCCGATCGCGATCCTCAGCGTCGTCGACCGCGAGGGCAACCAGCTGCCGGTGCCGCAGGCGAACTGCGCGCAGCGCATCGACCCCGGGATCGCCGCGGCGATGAACTACACCCTCAGCCAGGTCTGGACCGGCACGGGCCGCCCGATCGGCGCGCTGCCGAACCAGCCCGCCGCCGGCAAGACGGGCACGACGACGAACAACGAGCACACCTGGTTCGTCGGCTACACGCCGTACTTCTCCGCCGCCGTCTGGGTGGGCTTCTCCGAGGGCATGATCCCGGTGCAGCGGATGACCATCAACGGCCGCTACTACCGCAACGTCTACGGCTCGAGCATCGCCGGCCCGACGTGGCGCCGCATCATGGTGCAGGCGCACGCCGGGGCGCAGGTGCTGCGGTTCGCCGACCCGCCGGGTCAGTACATCTCCGGCATGCAGGCCCAGGTGCCGTCGGTGCGCGGCCGGTCCGTCGACGAGGCCACCCGCATCCTGCGCGAGGCGGGCTTCAACGTGACGGTCTCCCAGTCCGGCGTCTGGTCCGACGCCCCGTTCGGCTCCGTCGCCGAGACGTCCCCCGGTGCCGGCTCGCGCGTGACCCGCGGCACGCAGGTGACGATCTTCATCTCCTCCGGTCCCGAGCCCAAGCCCGAGCCGACGCCGCCGCCGCAGGGCAACAACGGCGGCAACAACGGCGGCGGCACCGGCGGCCCACGTCCGGGCCCGGACAACCCGGGCGGCGGCTGAGTGGCGGTCGGCGCCCGCGCCGGCGCGGCTGCCCTCGGCGCCCTCGCGGCCGGCGGGCTCGCGTGGGCCGCGGGCATCGAGGTCCGGTGGTTCACGCTGCGTCGGTTCGACGTCCCGGTGCTGCCGCCGGGCGCCGCGGAGCTGCGGGTGCTCCACCTGTCCGACCTGCACCTCGTGCCCTCCCAGCAGCGCAAGATCGACTGGGTCCGGTCGCTGGTCGCGCTCGACCCCCACCTCGTGGTGACGACCGGGGACAACATCGCCCACGACGACGCGCTGCCGGCCCTGCTGCACGCCTACGAGGGCCTCCTGGACCGCCCGGGCGGGTTCGTGCTGGGCTCCAACGACTACTTCGCGCCCCGGTTCAAGAACCCCGCGCGCTACCTGCTCGACGACGCGCGGGAGCACCGCCCCCAGCCCCGGCCCCTCCCGCACCGCGAGATGACGGCCGTCTTCCGCGACGCGGGCTGGAAGGACCTGACCAACCGGCGCGACGTCGTCGAGACGGCCGGGACGCGGGTGGCACTCGTCGGGGTCGACGACGCGCACCTGGACCGGGACCGGTTCCCCGCCTCGACGCGCGGCCAGGACGCCGGCGGCACCCCTGCCGGCGTCCGCCTCGGCGTCACGCATGCCCCGTATCAGCGCGTGCTCGACGCGATGCACGCGGACGGCGCCGACCTCGTGCTCGCCGGTCACACCCACGGCGGCCAGCTGTGCGTCCCCGGGCTCGGGGCGCTGACGACCAACTGCGACCTCGACGTCGGCCGGGCGAAGGGCCTGCACGGGTGGCCGGGCCCCCGGCCGGACGCGCCGGACGGCGCCGGGTCGACGTGGCTGCACGTGTCGGCCGGCCTCGGCACCTCGCCGTTCGCCCCCGTGCGGTTCGCCTGCCGTCCGGAGGCCAGCCTGCTCACGCTCGTGCCCCGCTGACCCCTGCCGACGCGTCCCGGCGAGGGCCGGAACCGGTTTCTGCGCGGTGCCGGGGCTGGGCTATCCTTGCCGGGCACTCGGGGTGTGGCGCAGCTTGGTAGCGCGCTTCGTTCGGGACGAAGAGGTCGTGGGTTCGAATCCCGCCACCCCGACCCGTGGAGGCCCTCGGTCGGCAGCGCCGGCCGAGGGCCTTCGTCGTCCCACCCCCGGCTGCGACGGTCGGGTCCCGGCGCGGCGGGGCCGCGGATCGCTATCGTGCCCGCCATGAACCCCGTCGTGGCCGACGACCCGGGCACCCGCCCCACCTGGGACGAGTGGGCGCTCGGCATCGCCACCGCCGTGGCGCGCCGGGCCGACTGCACCCGCCGCAAGGTCGGCGCCGTCATCCTGGGGCCGGACCACCGCGTGCTCGCCACCGGCTACAACGGCTACCCGCCCGGGCAGCCCGGCTGCCTCAGCGACGGTGCCTGCCCCCGCGGCCGGCGGACGTACGACGAGGTCCCCGCGAGCGCGCCCTACGTCGGCGTCGGCGAGCCGTGCCAGGCCCTGCACGCGGAGGAGAACGCCATCCTGCACCTGCCCGGCAACGCCCGGCTGGGCGCCACCGTGTACGTCACGGACGAGCCGTGCCCCAACTGCCGGCGCTTCCTGGCCGGTGCCGGGATCGCGCGCGTGGTGTGGCCCGGGGGTCAGGTGGAGTACCAGGCCCAGTCGCTCGGGGACCGCCGCTGAGCCTCGCCGGGACGCTCGCCGACCCCGCGGCGCCCTCGCCGAGCGCCCGCCGACCCCCGAACCGTCTCACTTGTCCCGGTTTCGACGTGCAGAAGATCGTCCGCGGCGGCAGGATGCACCGACAGGGGGTCTGACTGAGGAGGTCACCGTGGCACACCGGGGCAAGCAGGGCGAGAACCCGCCCGCTGCGTCGCCGAAGGCTTCGGCGTCCGCGACCGCGCCGGTCGCGGGCCGGCCTGCGGAGGGCACGGG
>JAEZAR010000427.1 GCA_023430425.1 Actinomycetes bacterium
CCCCGGCCCTCTCCCCCGAGCGCACGCTGGACCTGCAGGTCGAGGCCCGGGCCGGCGCCGGGCAGCTCGACGCCCTCGTGGCCCTGGTGAACGTCGGCGACGACACCACCGTGCGCGCGGCCTCGGACGTCGCGCTGGTCGCCGTGCGGGGCGAGCGGGTGGTCGGGCAGGTCGTCGTCGCCGAGCTGCGCCACGAGGACCCACGCCGGCTCGACCCGTACCGCCTCGACCTCCGTCGGGGGCTGGGGCGCCAGGTCGAGGTGACCGCGCCGCTCGCGGCGTGCGACGGCGGCGCGCTGCCGCCCGGGGAGTACGTCCTGCACGCCGCGCTGGTCGTCTCCGACGCCGACGGCTCGTCGCCCCGCGAGCTCGCCGGCGTGAGCGCCCCGGTCCGCGTGGATTGAGGGCTCGACGCGCGACCCGGCGCGTCTCGGGCGAAGGTGGAGGCATGACCCCGCCGGAGCACGACCACCGCCCGGACGCCCCCGCGGGCGCCGTGCTCTTCGACATCGACGGCACCCTCGTCGACTCGACGTACCTGCACGTGCACGCCTGGATGCGTGCGCTCACGGACCTCGGCGACGAGCTCGACCGCCCGGTGGACTCGTGGCGGATCCACCGGGGGATCGGCATGGGCTCGTCGCTGCTGCTCGCCGAGCTCCTCGGCGACGACGCGGCCGAGCGCCTCGGCGGGCGGGCCAAGGAGCGGCACGAGCACCACTACCGCGAGCTCACCGCCCAGCAGGGGCTGCAGCGCACGTTCGACGGCGCCCGCGAGCTCGTGCGCGCGGTCGCGGAGCGGGGTGCCCGGGCGGTCCTCGCGACGTCGGCGGCGCCCGCGGAGCTCGCCGAGCTGCGCAAGGCTCTCGACCTGGACGACGTCGTCGCGGGCATCACCTCGGCCGACGACGTCGAGGCCGCCAAGCCCGAGCCCGACCTGGTCCGGGCGGCCCTGGACGTCGCCGGGACGCCGCCCGAGCGCGCGGTCATGGTCGGCGACACCGGCTGGGACGTCGAGGCCGCCCACCGGGCCGGTGTCGCGTGCGTCGCCGTCACGACCGGCGGCTGGAGCGAGGCGGAGCTGCACGCCGCCGGGGCGGCCGCCGTCTACCGCGACGCCGCCGCCCTGCTCGCCGACCTCGACCAGAGCCCGCTCGCCCTCACCAGGCACCACGAGGACTGACCGAGACCGACCCGACGCACAGGAGCGCCCGATGACCCAGCCCGACCAGACCACCCCGACCGACCCGACGGAGCAGTACGAGCAGCCCGACGCGGAGCCGCGCATCCCCCATCCCGGCCGGACCGAGGACATGCGGACCGAGCCGGACCACGGCGAGGAGACCTACGAGGGCTCGGGCCGGCTCGAGGGCCGCCGGGCGATCATCACCGGCGGGGACTCGGGCATCGGTCGGGCCGTCGCGATCGCGTTCGCCCGCGAGGGCGCGGACGTCCTGCTGTCCTACCTGCCCGAGGAGCAGGAGGACGCCGAGACCACGGCGCGGTGGGTGACCGAGGCCGGCCGCCGGGCCGTCCTCGTGCCCGGCGACATCCGTGAGGAGGAGCACTGCACCCGGATCGTGGAGCGTGCCGTCGCCGAGCTCGGCGGGATCGACGTCCTCGTCAACAACGCCGCGTACCAGATGGCGCAGGAGGACGGGATCCTCGGGGTCACCACCGAGCAGCTCGACCGGGTGATGAAGACGAACATCTACGCGATGTTCTGGCTCTGCAAGGCCGCGGTCCCGCACCTCGAGCCGGGGTCGGTGATCATCAACACGTCCTCGATCCAGGCCTACCAGCCGAGCCCGCAGCTCATCGACTACGCCACCACGAAGGCCGGGATCGTCAACTTCACCAAGGCGCTGGCCCAGCAACTCGCCGAGAAGGGCGTCCGCGTCAACACCGTCGCCCCCGGGCCCGTCTGGACGCCCCTCATCCCCGCGACGATGACCGGGGACAAGGTCGAGGGCTTCGGCGAGGACACCCCGGAGGGCCGCGCGGCGCAGCCCGCCGAGCTGGCCCCCGCGTTCGTCTTCTTCGCCTCGCAGGAGTCGAGCTACATCACCGGCGAGCGCCTCGGCGTCGCGGGCGGCAAGCCCATGCCCTGAGCGCCCGACGTCCCGGGTGCCGCCCCGCCGGCGGGAGCCGGCTCGGTGATGGCGACGGCGTCCCGTACCGGGGTGGGCGGGGCGCCGTCGTCATGCCCGGGCCCGGCGCGGTACAACGTTGCGGGGCCCCCGCCCGTCAGTGGGGCAGGTCGGTGCACGAGGCGCCGACGACGCACGGGGACAGGACGACATGTCGCAGGCGGACCTGACGCTCGAGGCGCTCGTCCGCGACCGCGGCGCCGACCTCGTCGCGTACGCGACGCTGCTGACGGCGGGCGACCGGGCCGCCGCCCAGGACCTCGTGCAGGACGCGATCGTCAAGGTGTTCGGCCGCATGCGGGCCGGGTTCGCACCGGACGTCGCGGAGGCCTACGTCCGGCGGACCATCCTCACCCTCTACGTGGACGGGTACCGGCGGCGCCGCGGCTGGACCGCCGTCCGCCACCTCGTCGCCCGGCCCGACGCCGGCCCGCCGCCCGACGCCGTCGCCGCACACCTCGACC